>NZ_JBLYNS010000020.1:0-47549 GCF_049310205.1 Endozoicomonas sp. ALC013
TATTACTCAACCATAAACAGATTCGTGATAAAGTGTACTGTAGAAAACACGGGTATGGATATTCTATGAAACGAGCGGGCTTTTTGTCAGTACTTATATTAGCCACAGCACTGACCGCGGTACTATCGACCTACTCCAGCGTCACCATGAGCAGCAACCTCAACCTGCCGAGCCTGGGTGATAGCACGTCGGGTATTATTTCCCAACAGGAAGAGCATGAGCTCGGACGGTCATGGTTAAAAGCCCTGCGCAATCAGACCCCCATGGTTTCTGACCCGCAACTGAAAGACTACCTGGAAAACCTTATCTTCCGACTGGCCGCTGCCAGCCAACTGCAAGATCACCGGCTGGTCCCGCTGGTGATTGACAGCCCGGTCCTGAATGCTTTTGCCGCCCCGGGCGGCATTGTTGGCGTCAACACCGGCCTGTTTCTCAATGCCGAAACCGAAGCCCAGTTTGCCGCCGTTCTGGCACACGAACTGGCACACTTGAGCCAGCGTCACTACGCCCGCAATGTTGAAGAGGCACGGAACAAAAGCATCCCCAATGCCGCCGCCATTCTTGGGTCCATACTGATCATGGCCACCGCAGGGGGAGATGCCGGTGCCGCAGCACTGACCTCAACCGTGGCTGGAATGCAAAGTGCACGGCTTCGTTTCAGTCGCCAGTTTGAACGGGAAGCGGATAACATCGGCATCACCACCCTTGCCAGGGCCGGCTTTGACCCACAGGCGATGCCTGAAATCTTTGAACAAATGAACAAAGCCAGCCGCTACGGCAGCCGTCCTCCAGAATTCCTGCTGACACACCCGGTGACAGAAAACCGTATCGCAGACTCCCGGGCACGGGCTGACCAGATGTCAGACCAGCAGTTAAAAACTATGAAAGGCTCACAAAACTACCAATTCATGCGAGTCCGTGCCGCCGTCCTGAACAGCAACAACCATCATGAAATGGCCAGACAGCTGAACAAGGAATTAGAGTCCGGATTAACCGCCACATCAGCAGCCAGCCTGGCTCCCACTCGGTATGGTTTGGTGCTGGCCAGCATGAAAACCCGAAACTTTACGGTCGCAGAGCAGCAAATGAATCTTCTGCTGCAACAATACCCTGATAACCCTTATCTGATTATGACTCAGTCCCTGGTCCAAGCCGCCTCCGGAAAAGCCAGCCAGGGTCTTAAACGCATCGACCAGGCATTGAGTACCAACCCACAAAGCTACCCGCTGCTGGCCACCCGGGCAGAAATTCTGCTGCAACAACAGGATTATGCCAGTGCCCGGGATGAGCTGCAGAAACTCAGCCGCCTCCGTCCGGACGATCCGGACATCTGGTTTGAGCTGGCGGAAGTTCAGGGGCTGGCAGAAGACATTGTCGGCCTGCATCAGTCAAGGGCTGAGTACTTCTTCCTGAATGGCAATCTGGATGATGCTATCAGACACCTGCAGTATGCATTAAAGATGTCAGGGGATAACTTCTCGCTCAAATCAAAACTTCAGCAAAAGCTGACGGATATGCAAAACTATCGCCAGAAAATGAGAAATTCATAATCAATATCCAGAAGACGCTCCTGCCTGGTCCTGAAAAATGGCTCCAGGGCAGGCCGCTGCACGGTGACTTTTAGCTCAGATAGCACTGGTATTTTTTTCATTATCAAGCAACGATTTTTCTTCTTTCAGAGGGAGAAGGAATCCAGCTGCCCGGCTATTGCCGTGACTGAGTTCACCCCGTCAGTATGCCCTTCAGCGTCGACACACATAGCCGCTGCCTTGAGATCCCACACCTTTATGGTCTTGTCTTCAGAGCAGGAAGCGAGCAGCCCATTGGGCAATTGCGTGACTGAGTTCACCCAGCTTTCATGCCCATTCAGCGTCGCCACACATTGCTGCCCATCGGGCATGCTCAGATCCCACACCTTTATGCTCTTGTCACCAGTGCCGTCACCCAAATAGACATCATGATAGCTACCAGCGCAGGAAGCCAGCCGACCATCGGCCAATACCGTGACAGATTTCACCCATTGGGTATGCCCATTCAGCGTCGCCACGCATTGCTGCCCGTCGGGCTTACTCAGATCCCACACCTTTACGGTCTTGTCAAGAGAGCTGGAAGCCAGCCGCCCATCGTCAAATGCCGCGACAGATGTCCCCCATTGGGTATGCCCATTCAGCGTCGCCACGCATTGTTGCCCGTCAGGCTTACTCAGATCCCACACCTTTACGGTATGGTCACCAGCGCAGGAAGCCAGCCGCCCATCGGGCAATTGCGTGACTGAACTCACCCCCTCGGTATGCCCACGCAGCGTCGCCACGCATTGCTGCCCGTCGGGCTTACTCAGATCCCACACCTTTACGGTTTTGTCAGTAGCGCAGGAAGCCAGCCGCCCATCGGCCAATGGTATGACTGAGCGCACGTGATAGGAATGTCCACGCAGCGTCGCCACGCATTGCTGCCCGTCGGGCTTACTCAGATCCCACACGTTTACGGTCTCATCATCAGAGCAGGAAGCCAGCCGCCCATCAGGCAATTCCGTGACTGAGTAAACAATGCCAGTATGTCCATTCAGCGTCATCACGCATTGCGACCCATCGGGCTTGCTCAGATCCCACACCCTTACGGTTTCGTCAGCAGCGCAAGAAGCCAGCCGCCCATCAGCCAGTGGCGTGACTGACATCACCTCGCCAGTATGCCCAGACAGCGTCTTCACACAGGTTTGCGAGGCATCATTTCCCAGAGAAGCCAGGTATTCATTGCTTACGTATCTGCCACAGGCAAGTCGTAAAAAAGGGTTCTTGATTTCATTGTGTGGAAGAGCAGGTATCCCCCTGTTTTCAATTATTTTTCTATAGGCTTCGGAGGGAGATCCATAATATCGAACGAATAGGATTTTCAGCCTTTCTTCGGTGTTAAAAAGTGTATTTAACCGCCTGCTGGTCAAATCCAGGCTTCGCCAATCAACAAAACTCAGATTGTCAGCAATTTTAATCAGGAGTTCATCGGGTAATGCCAATAAAGGCGACACCTGTTCCGGGGGAACAACCGAAACCCTCTCTGACGTTTTTACTCCTGCCTGATTGTGACACGGGATTGTTCTACCGCAGCTGTGAAGGGAAAAATTAGCATTATCACCAATCTCAATCTTATTGTTCATAGAACCTCTGACCGTTAACGACTCTGGAGTTTATTTCCAAGTATGAAGTAATGAATTCAAGTTATAAGACTCTGTCCGATCTTTGCCCTGATAAATAGTTAAGCAAAATTTTGCCTCCGGAAGACGCACGAATTTAACTGCACAAGCTTTTCCCGTTAATTGGACAATATTTTCTTCAGACTCTGGAATTTAGATGACAAAGAGTTTGGAACTATCCAATGAAAAAACAGTCTGCACAATGGCTACTAACGTTTATATAAAGTAGGAGGTCAAGGTCGAATATGCTCGTTCGATGCGTCCCAAAATCTGATTCAGAAATCGACAGAATGATGAACCAGCATGGTGATTTTGATATTTGTCCGGCCAGTGCCAATCTGGAAAAAGACCCCAGACATAAATCAGTACCGCTAACCAAGCCAAATTCCCGTAGCACCGCCCCGGGACATTATCTGGAGGCTAAACTTGAGCCAGATGTCGCTGGCTTTTTTCTTCTTACCTGCAATGGTCCGGGTTACACCGTCATCCCACTGAACCCTGGCAAGCGTCTTTATCTTGTTGATGAGCACAAGGGCTTTGTGCAGGGTTTGGACCTGGTTATCAAGACGCTCCAGGAGCGAGATATCTGGGTCGTGCGAAGCTGGCTTGATGTAACCCGCAAAATAGATGCTATTACTGATCCGAAAGAGCGGCGCATTAAAGATGATTCCTGCTGGATGGACCCGACGATTTGGTATGAAAATCATTGCAACGCCGGACGCTGCTCGCTGCCCAACACTACTGCTGATCGATACCAGACTTTTACCGAGCACAAGGGTGAATCTGGACTATGTCGTATGTTATTAAACACCCCCGAGTTGCTCCGCCACTATGTTGATGAAGGCCTGTTTTTTTCCGGAAGCTATGCCTGTGATAAAGCAGCAGACAAATCCCTGCTGCAAACTCAGGCCGCAGCCCCGGGGGTCAAAGGGCTTGATGAGCGATTAACCTGCGCTTTTTGTCTGAAGAATTCACGCTTTGTCGCGGCCGGGATAACCGAGACTTTTCAAAAAGAACAGAAAAACCCTATTAAGGCAGAGAATATTACCAGAAGTTATCTGAAAACGGGGGTGCTGCAGAGGGATGGACTGCACGACTCTCGTTGTTTAAGAAACCTCTATCGCGACAAGCCTCTGGTGCAGGTAATCGATGCTGAGGGCAATGTCAGAGCCACCCAAATTTACTTTATTGCGGACCCCGTACAGGAAAGCAGATCAAATGAGCCTGATAAAATGGATCGATCCTGTCCCTACCTACGGGTGTTTGTGCTCCATCCCCATGACAGACAAAAAGCAGGCTCCCTGTTTGCCTCCCACAGGGAGGCAGCTGAAATCATCCATCAGGAGAACAATAGAAAGCTGAGGGAAATGATTAACAGTTCAGCCCGGGAGGCTTCTTCCGTCATCATTGATTCAGGGAGAAACAGGCTGCTGGAATTGCCTGACCATTCCAGAACCGTCGGGAAGTTTAAAAAGAAGCTGGACAAAGCCACTTTGGCTTTTCAAGTGCAATATGCTTCATCAGCCCTTTGCCTGGAGCTGGAATCTTATAAGAAATTATGGCAACAGCTGCCTGCCCCCCAATCCCCGACAGAACAGGTTGTTTCTGATTTTTTAGTAAACGCCAACAGGGCATTCTGCCAGCTGTACACATGGAGTCACCTGATGGGCGAACTGATATTGCTGAGAAACAATTTCAGTAGTCATTTGCATTTCGTGCTTAAACCCATCATTCAGAAAGTAGCATTACGACGTCTGCGAGCCCGGGATTATCTTCACCAAAGCATCATTAAGCATTCATCACCCCCTCATCCAGCCTGGCCGTTGAGTATGACCCGGCTGGCCACCCCGTTTTCCTGGGAGAAGCTGCAAAGTGGAGATCCCTGCTTTCGTCAGATCAGCGAGAGAGGCACCGAAATATTGGCGCAGTTGCAAAAATTGACATTCAAGAACATTTCACAAGGCAGGTAACAGACTTTGGGTGAGAATTGCGGATGCTGCTGCTTTCAGAACAAAGCCCTGTACCTGGACGATAAATAACGCCATTTGACCTCAAAATAATTATCAGGCTCACGTCATCCTTGGGAACTATCCGCCATCTAAACGGTCAGAAAAAGATGAATATTAACTAAGTCAAAAATTAAGAAGGACTCTAATAATGCCCAAGTTCTCCTTTACTAATTCATCAGCCACCAGAACATTTACACTGGAGTGCAGCTTAACATTTATCCGCAGGACAACTAACCGCAGGACAAATAGCAATCCTGATTCGCCCCCCTCTGGAACACACCCGGAGACCATTCGAGTCAATTTCAACGGTAAGCGGGTTCGCGAAACAACGCCTACAGGAAATCTCCCCACCGTCCAACCCCATGAATCTTTTACCCAGACCCTCTTCCAGAGAATTGCCCGGTTTTCTCCTTTTGCCAGGGAGGCGGCCTACACGCCCTGCCTTGATATCGATTTAGATGACGATGAAACTACATCTGAAAATGCCTCTGAATCATCCTTGCCCTTTCCCCAATTACCATTCAAATTACCTCTGGATGATGGACAGGAAATCAGCGTGGAGGATTTTCAGTCGTTATTCCTGTGGGCATGCTCAAACAATAATGCAAATGTCATCAACCATCTGGCGCAAGCCGTGCCTTCTTCGACGTTTATGCGCCTGACAACAACGGGTGCAGGCGAAAATCCTGCCTTAAATCCTTTTGCAAGGGCGGCCATATCGGGTAATAAGAAAGTTTTAACTTATCTGTGTGCAACTTTTCCCGATGCCAGAATACAAAAACAAGAAGCGCTACACTGGGCAGTGAAGAACAGACAATCGAAATCAGTAGAGATTCTCTGCAAAGAAGGTAAAGCTAACCCGGACTCGCCTTGCCCGAAATCGCTTTACCCGGACTCACTTTACCTGGAGTTGCTTTACCCGAATGGCCTGACAGCGCTACAGAAAAGCATGGAAATCGAAGATACCGATACAATGAGGGTACTATTATCGGCTGGAGCCAATGTCAAAAGATTTTATCATAATATCGCCAGTTCCTATTTTTATAAGGCCTTTAAGCAAGGCAATAACGATATTATCAGTATGCTGATCAGTGCCGTTCCAGATGTCAATAAGCCAATCATTACAGGCGGCATTCGACTGCTCCACCTGGCTGCCTGGTCTGGCAACCTGGAAATGATCGACCATCTGATAGAACGCAATGCCAGGATAAACCAAAGCACCGGTCGGTTGAATGGCAGCGCTACTCCCATGCATTTTGCAGCCTTAGAGGGCCACCTGCAGGCAATGTTCAAGCTTATCGACAATGGTGGCAATTTGGATGAAGGCAAAGCCAACATTGCCGGCTTTTTCTGGCACGAAGAGGGCACCTACCCCTCCACTGCTCCTTCGGCTAGACAAGATCTGCTTGAGAAAATGCCCTTCTGCCTATTTGGAGGTACGCCACTGGAACTATGTGTAGGGATACCACTTACATCGAAAGCTGAGTCACAAGCTGAGTTACAGGCCAGCTTGATAAATCACATGGAAAAACACAGGAAGAACTTATAAAACAATGCCTGGAGGCCATTCATTCTCGGACGACCTCCTCGGAAATCGGGAAGATAATTAATGTTAACCGGCCGCCGTAAAGTCCAACATGCGTTGTAAGGGCTTCAGTGCCTTATCCCGCAACTCATCACTGACTTCAATGACATTCAGGTCACCCGGAGTTTCCAGACATTCCAGCAGAGCATCAAGGGTATTCATTGCCATCCATGGGCAATGGGCACAACTGCGGCACGTGGCACCACTGCCTGCGGTGGGAGCCTCTATAAAACGTTTCTCAGGTGAAGCCTGCTGCATTTTATAGAAAATCCCACGGTCTGTAGCCACAATGAATGCGCTGTTGGGCATGTCCTGAGAAGCTTTCAATAACTGACTCGTCGAGCCCACCACATCAGCAATCTCAACCACTGAGCCAGGGGACTCCGGATGAACCAGCACGGCGGCATCAGGATAAACACGTTTCAGGTCTTCAATACCTTTCGCCTTAAACTCTTCATGAACAATACAGCTACTGTCCCAGAGCAGCATATCGGCACCGGTATTTTTTTGAATATAGCTGCCAAGGTATTTATCCGGCCCCCAGATAATGGCTTTACCCTGGGCATCAAGATCTTCGATGATATCAAGCGCACAGCTGGAGGTTACTACCCAGTCTGCCCGTGCTTTTACGGCAGCAGACGTATTGGCATAGACGACAACTTCCCGGTCAGGGTGTTGATCACAAAAAGCGGAAAATTCTTCCACAGGGCAGCCCAGGTCAAGGGAACACTCCGCTTCGAGGGTCGGCATCAGCACCCGCTTTTCCGGGCTGAGAATTTTGGCGGTTTCCCCCATGAAACGAACACCAGCCACGATCAGCGTGTTGGCATCGTGCCGGGCACCAAAGCGTGCCATTTCCAATGAGTCGGCAATAAAGCCACCGGTCTCATCAGCCAGTTCCTGAACGACAGGATCTGTATAATAGTGGGCAACCAGAACCGCTCCCCTCTCTTTCAGGAGCTGTTTGATTCTGTTTTTTTTGGCATCCTTCGCAACCGGATCCACCGGTAATGGAGCCTTCTGCAAATGGCCCTGAACGAGCTCTCTGTCTATCACTGCATTCATAAAGCTTGCATCCGGCAAAGCACTTTACCCTTCCAGGATGAACTGTTTCACGGCAGGTAAGTGTCTGCAACTTCCTCTATCAATCAGCCATGAGCCGAAAATATTACGTTACCGCTCTCCCCACAATGGCAGGAAGTCCAGCTCCGCACTATTTCTGCACCGCCATTTTCTAAAAAAAATGTGGCAGTATTCTAACACAGCATCAGCACTAATAATAATTATGGTGAAGAGGTAAATAAGAGGGTTTGGCAGGAAGTGGTGGGTCGTGTAGGATTCGAACCTACGACCAATTGGTTAAAAGCCAACTGCTCTACCAACTGAGCTAACGACCCAATCCGCGAAATTATACGCGCCAGAATTCGTTTTACAAGTGATTCGAGTTAAACCGCAATGCGATAAGTCGTCGGGTCATCAACCCCTGCTTCAATAAACCCCTTTCGCCGGTAACAGCAACTATCACAAACACCGCAGGCAGCACCGTATTCATCGGCCTGGTAGCAAGAGACTGTCATCCCATAATCCACCCCCAGCCTGACGCCTTCAGAAATTATTTCAGACTTGGTTAAATTCAGCAGTGGTGCCCTGATCCGAAAAAGATCACCTTCAACGCCAGCCCGGGTGGCAAGATTCGCCATATCTTCAAATGCTTTCAGGTACTCCGGGCGACAGTCAGGATAATTCGAGTAATCAACGATATTGGCACCAATAAAAATATCACGAGCCCCCAGCACTTCTGCCCAACCAAGAGCAAGAGAGAGAAAAACTGTATTCCTTGCAGGAACATAAGTGACCGGAACCTGGCTCTGGGCCTCCTTGAGGGGATCGCCGAAATCCGGGACTGCAATATCATCATCGGTCAGCGCTGAACCGCCTATATCAGTCAACCCCAGTTTTAACACCTTGTGTTCACTAACCCCCAGGGCCTCAGCTAACTTGCGGGAAGCCTCAAGTTCACAACGGTGACGCTGCCCATAATCAAAACTGACCGAGTAACATTCGAATCCCTGTTCTAAAGCCATCGCCAGAACGGTGGCCGAATCCAGCCCTCCGGATAATAGGATTACTGCTCTGTTCATCTGCAATACCTTTTTATGAAACAAGAATTAAACTAGTGCAGCTAAGCGCTGTTACCCATACTGTTCGTCCTGAGCTTGTCGAAGGGCGAAAACTCCGGACTCTGATAGATCGTGCCAAGCACCCTTCGACTCCGCTCAGGGTGAACGTGGTGTACGGGTAATATCGCTTTTCTGCACTAGACACCAGGCTGATCACCCCAGATCATCCGGTGCAGCTGTAATTGAAATCTCACCGGCAGCCTGTCTTCAAGGATCCAACCTGCCAATACCCGGGCAGACAGGGTGCCACTGACCGGAGAAAAAAGAACATCGGAAACCCTGTTCGCCAGGTCGTATTGGATCAGTTTGGAGACTGACCATTCATAATCGCCGCGATCGGCAATCACAAATTTCAACTGGTCTTGTCTGGTCAGAAAACCGATATTTTCATACAGGTTACGATGGGACTCGCCTGAGGCTGGAGGCTTCAAATCCATTACCTTGACCACCCTGGCGTCAACCTCAGAGAGACTGATTGCCCCACTGGTTTCAAGAGAAACCTCATAACCCTGGTCAGCCAGAAGAGCCAGCAACCCGTGGCATGCTTTCTGGGCCAGTGGCTCGCCTCCCGTCACGGTGACGTATCCGGGGTTATATTCTGATACTTTGTCCAGGATTTCTTCAGCAGATAATAACTCTCCCCCCTTAAAGGCATACTCCGTATCACACCAGCGACAACGGAGGGGACAACCGGTTAAGCGCACAAATACCGTAGGCAAACCGGTGGTTCTGGTCTCTCCCTGCAATGAGTAAAATATCTCGGTAATTCTCAGCATTGAGGATGACTGCCATCAGGTATCAGGAATCGCCCATGGTTCTCAAATAAGTATCAGAAAGCCTGGCTGCCGAGCTATCAGGATATTGCTGAATAACCAGCTCAAGAAGTCTCTTTGCCTCTTTCTGATTGCCGAGCAAGTCGTGCACTCGCCCAAGCTTATAGCTGGCATCCGGAACTTTTGGACTTTTTGGAAACTCATTCAAAATGATCTGGAAGGAGACTTTGGCGGCATCGTAATGCCCTTGAGCCATATCAACTTCACCGAGCCAATAATGGGCATTGTCTGCGTAACGACCTTCAGGGTAGGTTTTCAGCTGCTCCTGGAGTGCGTTTTTCGCTTTATCAAACTGTTTGGAGCGAATCAGGTCAAATGCTGACTGGTAAGCTGCTTCCTCAGCTTTCAAAGCCGGTTGGTTGTTTTTTTCTGCCGCCTCTGCCACTGGTGCGCTCACCATTGGTGGCTTTACGTTGGCAACTGGAGCCGGGGGCACGGACTGATCTTTCAATCGAGAGATTCGATCATCAAGGTCAAGATACCTGTCCCGACCTTCCTGCTGCAGTTGCTCAATGCGAAAGGCCTGCTCTTCCAGCTGCCCGCGCATTTCCATCATTTCCTGTCGAAGCTGATCAATCGTATTCAGCAGATGAGCCGTACCATTGTAATCAGCATCACTATCCGATGAGGATGAAATCGTAACAGGACCATCTGAGATCTGACTGACAACCGTTTGAGATTGAGCTGAAAGCCCCAGAGGTCTCGGTTCTTCAACCGGGGCTGCGGCAATTGCCACGCCATTCAGAGCACCAGCAAGCAACACTGGAAGAGCCAGCCCCGACATCAGCTTTGGGTTAGTGTTTCCTCTACGCATTTATCCCCCGGACGAAAAATGATACCAGTCGTATTCTCCTTTATCACCGGGCTGCTTTCCAGCAAGCTTACCGGGAGAGCATCAAGAATATGACTGGTATTATTGCTTACTCAGTAACAATTACCGCACGACGGTTCAAAGCCCACGCACTTTCACTGTGCTCAGGATCCAGAGGCTTCTCAAAACCGAAGCTGATTACTTCAACACGGTTAGCTGCTACACCTTTAGCGGCCAGGTAATCCATCACCGCTTTGCCACGACGCTCACCCAGGGCCAGGTTGTATGTACGGGTACCACGCTCATCAGTATGACCCTGAATGACGATATTTTTCATGTAACCCATATCAGAAGTCAGGTAGGCAGCATGCACATCCAGAGCCTTGTATGCGTCATTATCCAGCCTGGCACTGTCAAATGGGAAGAAATAGGTGTTCTTCTCCAGAAGCGCCTGAATCTCTTCCGGAGACTCATCAATTCGGCCACTGTCAATCACTGCCTGAACTGCAGGATCCAGAACTGGCTGAACTTCAACCAGCACCTCTTCTTCAACAGTAACAACCGGTGGCTGGATTTCTGCTGTAGTTGGCTCTTTCCTGGAAGCACACCCTGCCAGCCAGAGAGCGGCTACAGCCATAGAAGCCGCTTTAACAACATTGGCGATTTGCATTTTTAACTCCAATCATTCTCTACGGGATTTCAAAGATTTGTGCAGTACACTATCAGAACTGAAGTCACCCGACTAGCCCGAATAGCAAGGGATGGTGAGGTTTCCTCAGAGAAAGGGCTACCGGAAAAAAGCAGTTTAAACGAGCATAGCAGCAAGTCGGAAAATCGGCAGGGCAAAAGTGACTGCCTGCGATCTGCTTCACAGAACTTCAGAGCGGTCACCCTGCCTGTACGTTACCTGAGTTCAATAGCCGGGCCCCATGCAGGCTCCCGGACATCACCCTTGGCAGAAGGCAATCGCTGTTTCACCCGCCCATCAGCAGAAACTATTCCCAGCTCGCCATTCTTGCCACCCTGTACAGAATAGATCAGTCTGCGCCCACCCGGGGCAATACTGGGAGAATCTTCCAGGCTGGATGACGTCAGCAGCCGCAGTCTATCGGTATCCAGGTCGAGCACCGCGATGTTAAAGTCTGCAGCTCCCTCCCCTTTATGCACCAGAGCCAGGGACTTACCATCCGGAAAGACCTTGGCCCGGGCATTGAACCGCCCTTCAAAGGTTAGACGACGGGGCTTGCCTGTTGTGATAAATTCACCATCACTTTTACGGCTGACCTCCTGCTGATAGACCTGAGGACTCCCACCCCGGTTTGAGGTAAACACGAGACTGTTGCCATCTGGCATCCAGTCCGGTTCAGTGTCTATGGCGTAATGAGTCGAGACATTACTGATTTTGTTCGTTGCCAGATCAAGAATATAAATGTCCGGATTACCATCCTTGGAAAGCACCATGGCAATGGATTTACCGTTCGGTGCCCATACCGGCGAGTTATTCAGCCCTTTAAAACCGGTCAGTTTCTTGCGAATGCCCGTTGCCAGTTCCTGCATGTAAATGGCAGGGCGACCCTGCTCGAAGGAGACATAGGTAACCCTGGTTCCATCTGGTGACCAGCTGGGCGATAAAATAGGCTCGCTGGAGCTGAACACCTTCCTGTTACGTTTACCATCCGCATCGGCATAATTCAGCTGATAATCGGTTCTTTCAGCGTCGTGCCTCTGGGCGGTTACGTAGAGAATCCGGGTGGAAAAATCGCCCTTCAGGCCCGTGATCTTTTCATAGACAACATCGCTGATGCGATGGGCCATCTCACGAAGCTGGGCACTGTTTCCGGTAAATCCCCCCTTGGCAATGCGCTTTCCCCTGACAACATCATAAAGCTGATAGTTCACGGTGTAACCTGTGCCCCTGTGTGTCACCTGCCCTGTTACCAGGTAAGAGACCCCAAGCAACCTCCAGTCACGATAATAAACTTCCTGTTCACTGGCCGGGAAGCTGAGCATACTGGTTCTTGGCAGCGCCTTGAACAGACCGCTGAGTTTCAAATCGTTATCAATGATTGCCGCCGGGTCTTCCGGCAACACTTTCCCCCCTGTCCAGCTGAAGGGGGAAACTGCCATGGACACAGCCTGGTCATTTCCCTGGGTGACCTCAATGACAAGCTCTGCCTGAGCACTCATCCCCCAGAGCAGACAGTAAAATAATAAACAGGTTTTGAATAAGTGCCTCATTTAACCAGATCCTCGGGCCTGAATCGGAAGGTAATTCGTCGGAAGTGTTGTTCAAAAATTCGCCGCTCAAGATCCTTCAACTCCGAAAAGGGCGACGCTCGGCGTATAGCCTGAATAACGGAGCGATCAAACTCATCATTACCACTGGACTTCAGCATAGTAATATCCAGCACATCCCCAAAGGGAGAAAGACTGATTCGAATTTCTGCCACCATGTTATTGCGTGCACTGGGCGGCCTGCTCCAATACCGGGAGGTCAGGTTTTTAATCAGCGCGGCATATTGTGCCTGCAGCAGCTGGTCATGCTCAAGCTGCTGAGCAGCTGCCAAAGCCTGTTGCTCCATTGCCATGGCTTGCTCAAGCGCTTGCTGCTCTTTGCGCTTTTGCTCCTTTTCCCGCTGACGCCTCTCCAGCTCCTGACGTTCCCGGGCAGCTTCTTCCTTTTTGCGAAGCTCATCTTTTTTTCTTTCCTCTTCCCGCTTCAAGGCCAGGGCTTTCTGCCGCTCCTGCTCCTTTCGCTGCTGTTCCGCTTTTTTGCGCTTTGCCTCTGCTGTTTTTTTGGCTTCTGCCCGCCTTTTTGCCTCTTCTTTGCGCTTTTGTTCCACCTGACTCTGCGCAGGCTTCCTGACAGTTTGCGGCTTTGCCGCCGGTTCAGGCAACGATACCAATGCGGCGCTGATGGGCACCGGCGGTGCTATTTTTGGATGGGCGTCGGCACTCCAGTTGACTAAAAGCACACCAAACATCATGAGATGAAGAATCAGAGAGAGGGCTACAGAAAATCCATAACCTTCGGTCACCCTTGATATAAAGGCTGGAAAAGCAATATTAAACCATCTCTTCATCTACCGCTCTTCCATGCCAACCGCCACCGGATCAGTGACCAGCCCAACATGACTGATACCTGAGTTTTGCAGGCCAGCCATTAATTGAACTACTGATCCATAGGCAACGCTGGTGTCTCCTTGAATCAACACTTGAGTACCGGGTCTGGCACTCACGACCTTACTGACTTTCTCTGTCAGGGACGAAAGATTCACGGCTTTGTCATGGTCAGATCCGACGTCCATATAATAACTGCCATCCGCCTTGATAGAGATGACCAGGACTTCTTTATCTTCTGGCAGAGCAATATTATCGCTACTGGTTTTGGGCAGCTCAACTTTCACGCCCTGGGTCATCATGGGCGCAGTGATCATAAAAGCGACCAGTAGCACCATCATGATATCGATAAACGGCACCATGTTTATTTCAGACATGGGTTTACGACGACTTCTTATCTTTGCCCCACTTATCATCGGTGACATTGCGGTAAGATCCCTTTATGTCCGGCTGTAAACTTTACGGTGAAGGATACTGGAAAACTCATCCGCAAATATCTCGTAATTGGACACCAGGGCTTCAACCCTTGAAGCATAGCGGTTATAGGCGACAACCGCCGGAATAGCGGCAACCAGGCCAACAGCAGTGGTCAGCAAAGCCTCGGCAATGCCCGGTGCAACCGAAGCCAGGGTTGGCTGCTGAACCACCGCCAGCCCCCGGAAAGAGTTCATAATACCGACAACTGTGCCAAAAAGACCAAGATAAGGGCAGGTAGAACCAACGCTGGCAAGAAAGGGAAGGTTTCCTTCGAGGCGCTCCTGCTCCCTGGAAATGGCCACCCTCATGGCCCGCTGAGCACCTTCCATAACCGCATCAGGATCAACAGTCCCCTGGTTTCGCAGGCGGGTAAATTCGGCGAAGCCGGCTTTAAAGATGTGTTCCACCCCTGAGCCGGACTGTTCATTTTGTTGCACTTCCTTGTACAGCAGAATCAGATCCATTCCCGACCAGAAACGATCCTCAAACGCAATCATGGCCTGCTGCGCATTTCTCAGCAGGATTCCCCGCTGGAAAATTATCATCCATGAAACAACCGATGCAGCTACCAGTAACAATAACACCAGTAGCACAATCCAACTGGCGTTACCCACCAGAGCCCATAGAGACATGCTTTCTGCCACCGACAACCTCTCTACCCATCAATTATGAAGTCGAAAAAGGACTGATCATAACACCAAAAACCACAATGGGGATCAGAACCACCCGATAAAGGTCCAAGGTAATTGTATCCCGTGAATAACTGTTTGATAGCACGTCAGTGAGGGAGATCAAATCAGATTTACACACACCCTACAGTAGGACAGTCTTAAGTCAGACAGGCTCCTAGCCAGAATGTTCCACTAAAGCGTTATAGAGTGTCTCCAGCCCCATAACGTCCAGTAGCTTGCACAGCTCAATAACTTTTTCAGGGACGGTGCCATAACCCGGCTGCACTGACCACCCTTCGGCTTTTTCTTCCAGTGTTTTCAGGTCACCGATCTCAAGCAGGCGCTGCAAAACAGTGACCATTTCCTGCTGACAAACGCCGGAGAGCGGCAAATCAGGAGACAAGCCGTTATCATTTTCCAAATGGTCATAAATACAATTAAACAGTTCATCAAAGCGCACGGGTTTGGCAATAAAACCACAAAAACCGGAATCTGCAATTTGTACTCTCGCCTGTTCTGACACACTGGCAGATACGGCCATAATCTTAATGGATGGGTGTCGGCCGATACGGTGAATCGCCCTGGCAGCATCAAAGCCATCCAGGCCGGGCATTCTGAGATCCATCAAAATAAGGTCATAGCGAGTGGTTCTGCATTTTTCCACCGCTTCCAACCCTCCCTCTGCTGCCTCAACATGAAAAGATTTGGACTTAAGGGCCTTTACCAACATATCTCTATTATTAATGCTATCGTCAACCACCAGAATTTGATGTTGATTAAAGTGCTCTGGCTGTAAATCAGGTCCGCCGTTTCCCGGGGGTAATTCGGCTAACACTTTTCTGCTTTCCCCTTGGCTAATCTGATAGGGAATACTGAAATAAAAACGACTCCCTTTGCCAGGTTCACTCTCAGCCTGAAGCTCTCCCCCCATGGCTTCCACCAGACGATAACTGATAGACAGCCCCAAACCGGCACCGCCACATTCCTGCCCTTTTTTTAGCTGGGTGAATGGCTGAAACAGCTGCGCCAAATCCGATGAGACAATCCCCACGCCACTATCAAGCACTTCAAACTGAAGCTTGTCACCTTTGACAAACACCTTTAGATAGACACTGCCAGAATCAGTAAACTTGACGGCATTGCCAATCAAATTGATCAACACCTGGCGCAGTTTGACATTATCAGCAACAATCTCCAGTTCTACATTGGGCAGAATATCCAGCAGTAAGTTCAGGCCTTTGACTTTCGCAGTTTCGCGAAAATTGGCAAACACCATATCCAGCGTCACCTGGATATTAAAAGGCACCACCCGGGTTCTCACAATGCCGCTTTCAATCTTGGTGATATCGAGAATGTCATTAATCATGGTCAAAAGATGCAAACCACAGGCCTCAAGGGATGACAGACTTTCCCGGTATTTATCGGGAACATCTCTGTCAGCCAACAGCAGCTGGGCATAGCCAAGGACGCCATTAAGCGGGGTCCTCAGTTCATGGCTGATATGTGACAGGAATAAGGATTTTGCCTTGCTGGCCTTTTCGGCCGTTTCTTTCGCCTTCAGTAGCTCGCCTTCGATTCGCTTTCTCTGGGTAATGTCACGAAAGACAATGGAGATCAGCAAACCATCGGCTGTGGTCAGCACGTTGCTGGATATTTCCACTGGAAATCCATGGCCATACTTATCAACCCCACGGGAGAGCCTTGCCTCCAGGCAATGGCTATCGATGTCATCGGAGTCGAGTTCCTTCAGCAGCATCAGATCTGATCGGTACTCAGGGTCAATTAACAGCGCTAATGGCAGGCCCAGTAAATCACACTCATGATAACGAAAGAGATCTTCGACCCTGGGATTTACCAGGGTGATGACACCCGCCGTATCGGTGATAACAATGGCATCCGGCGAACCGGCTATCAATGCCTTGAATTTTTCCGTATCACGAACAAGGTGGGTAATATCATTTCCCATACACTCAATGCTATCGAGCTGTTGACCGGTGTTTTTCTGGGTGAGAGAGCTTTTATTGGCGTGCCCCGCACAACCCACTTCAATACAGCGTATGGAACCGTCTTTATGGAAAAATTCCAGTTCAAATGTTTCCTGCCAAACCCCTTTTGGCAACTGCTTCAGGACGCTTCTGAAGGTATCGTTAACCACCGAATCCGTTAAAAAACCCTGAATTTTTCCAGAAAACTCGTCTTCGTCGAAACCCAGTACTGAAGTAATTGATGGACTGACATAGGTAATATCCCCGGAAGTGGCCAGATGAAAATAGAAATAACGTCCTCTTAACTGCTGGACAAGGCTGGCCATATTTTGCGCCCGGGCTTTTTGCAAAGCCTCTTCCCGGTTTAACAGTCGTTCCTTTAACCGGATAAAGCTCCGGTTCAGGCTAACCGCTTCATCCTTTGAATCCTGGAAATTATCACTTGAATCACTGGGCAGAAAACCAAAGGTATTCATTTCACGCTTTAATTCATTCAGGGGACGCGTAATCCTGCCAGACACACCCCATAAGCATATAATGGCTAACACCATGGCCAGGCCAATCAGGCTTGCGCTTAAAAAGGCCTGTTTATACACCGGCTTCATGATGTCAGTTTCCATGATGCTATAGCTGAAAAACCAACCGGTGGATTTAACAGGCACAGCGGCAGACCACTTGTAGCTGCCCCTGGTTAGAATACGGACACTGACCAGCCTGCCCTCCTTAACAACATTGTGCAAAACATCTTTCATAAAGCCGCACGGCTCATCAGGCCTGGAAGGTTTAATCGGGCTGTACAGCAAATGCCTGAACGAACCGCCATTCTCTGAGGGAAAATAGAGTTCGCCACTGCCCTCACAAGGCCCAAGCCGTGAGAATTTTTCAATGGTTCTGTACTTCAGTAGTGATATGCCATTGGCGTACACAATGTGTCCGAAAGGGTCGGCAATAATCAGGCGAACCCGAAAATCCAGGTTTATCGGCATATTGACCAGCTTGGCGGCATCCAGATCGAGCCTTAGGAAGCGGCTCCGATGGTTATCATCCGAAACCCTGACCAGAAAGCTGGTATAAAACACCGGGCCGGTTAATTCAGTATTAACATACCAGTCATACTCTAAGTTATTGTTGATTGACAAATAGATTTGATCAGGAATGGAGTAATCTGAGTCCTGGTCTCCAGAAACAAATTTCTTCACCATCCAATCAAAATAAACAGACTCTTTACTTTTTATCAACACCCCGCCTTTCTTTTCAAAATCGACAATGGATAACGATTTCACATAGGGCATATCTCTGAATATTGAAATAACTTTTGCAGAGAGGTCATGATAAGAAATCTCACTGGCAGACAGGGATAAAGCCTTGCCAGCCAGGATCACTTTACTCATTCTTGTATCTACGGATGCTGCATATCGCAACGTCTCGTTGAGATGCCTTCTACCGATTTCTTCAGAGGCCGTCCGAAAGGTAAAGTATAGAAAAACAAACGTAATGATACTGTAGAACACTATCGCTGGTAGCAGATTAAACAGCGTAATCTTCTGACGGATAGATGTAGCCATAACACCATATTACATCCGGAAATATTTCATAGGTACTGCAGCCGTGTTTATCAGACAACCATCATCCAACATGCCCCACATTATCGATCACTAAAGAATCTCCCATGGGGTTCATTCAGGCACTCCATAGAACTCCTGCTGACGGGATCCCCGTTGATAAGAGAAGTATATGGTATACTGACAGATACTGATTTCAAGGCTAGATCTTTCACAGAACCAATGCGGTCTATTTCTTTGAAAAAGCCCTCATCATAACCGCTGCATACTCTGACGACTGGCGTATCATGCAGCAGAAAATAACCCGACCTGTACCCATACCCACCCTCGATAAACATAAAATCCGGTTTGGAGGATGACGTTTCATTAATACTTGCCTTAATCTTTTCCTGAAGCATATTCATGTTAAGCTCACTGGTAAAGTTCATGAATGATATGTCATTGCCATTTCTATCCTTCGTGAGACGAAGCATCCAACGAGCATACTCTCTGGTATCTTCTGAAGGTAGTGGCATCATCAGGTACACTCTTGGAGAGTGCTCCCGACCAAATTCATCTTGTATCATATCAACATAACCACGAAGCCATGGCTTTAATCGAGTCATGATACTGGACGACAATTTCATTTTGATAAAGACACGCTCAACATCCCGCTCTACCTTCCTGGTTTCTGCACAGCTGCCCGGGAGCCATACGACGAGCTTCTTAAGGAAATCCTCATCAGAGAGATTCTCACTATTTTCATTTCCCAGACTTCTTTCTTTTCTGATTTCGTATAATTCTTTCAAACCCCGAAGCACTTTTTCAAAAAATAACTTTTCACAACCATCCTGGCATGGCATGTAGGTAACCGGTAATGAGCAATTTAGCTTACTGGCCTGCTCTCCTTTGTCCTTGACGAAGATACTGGACCATGGGGTTTCACTGACATTGCCAATCAGATAGGAATTCTCCGGCTGACGATTAACAAGTATCATTGTGTCCATTGTCAAATTCTCCAGAGTATCATGAAATGCCTCAACCCCTGTGCATTCTTCCAGGCGAAGAGATTTATCCTGACACATAGACCGCCACTGATATAAAGCCGTTCGAAATTTCTTATCACGCCCATGAAAAGGCTCAACCAGGAGCACATCCACTTTTTTACCATAAATCCTTCTGACCAGTCGTTGAAAGCAAGGTATGGTGATCATTAGAGAATCACTGGTTTCGTCAAACTCGGCATCCAGCAATAACTGACGACTTAATCCCAAAACACTATCAACGCTATCGCCCTCTATGGGTTTATAGCTATGAATAGCTTCCCATTTTTTTAGCCAGGCAAAAGCAGATTCATTAAACATATCCTCTTTAGGGCAAGTAGTTGGAAAGAAATGAATAACATCACCCCTTATAGCCTTATTCATCATTGTTTCGTATTCAATTTTGGATAAGATATCTTCTTTATGGTCATCAACACCATTGCCATTCAACTTCTTCGATGATTTCTCCGCAAGACTCTTTTTTATTCGCTTCATGTGTCCAAAAGCCGCATCAGACAACTGTCGAAGCAACTCCATTCTTCTTGATAAGGGTAATGATTTTATCTTTTCTGATTCAGCCGGATCAGTCTTATCTACATACTGATCAAAATCAACCAGGGGGTTTTGTATATACCGTTCAAATAAACTCGATACAACTTGAGAAAACCGCCCCCCTGAAGACGCGTCTTCATTGTAACTGAGGCTTTCCATAGTCATTTCAGAGTCTGAGAAAAAATGGCAGGCACACCAGGATAAAAATCGATCATCTTCCGCCAGCAAAGAGGACACTTTGCTGACCACATCCCGCAGGGAAGAGGTTTCCTCTTTATGTGAATCATGACTGACCGACTCTCTTACCAGTCTGGATTGTATTTTTTCAAGTTGACGAAGATCATTGGTCAGCATCACCAGCACAAACAATTTTGACATCTGTGGATCTTCAGACATTTTGGAAATAAATTCATGGCGCTCCTTAATCCATTCCATCATAAATTGATTCCCCGGCAAAATCTGTCCATCGATGGTAACCGTTGCCGGGGCAACATCAAGATAAATAAGCTGATGTTTCTTCCGGTCATAGGCAAAATTTGCAAAATTACCATCAATAACACATTTGATTACCCAGCCATTACCTTTCTCCTCGATCATCTTGTTAAAACGGTCACACCGGTCTATCAAATCCAGAATGCCTTTAATGATTTCAAATTTAACCTCAGGTTTCTCATTAGGATCTTTCAATATACACTCAACCATCTCTTCCTGATCGTATTTCCTCTGTAATCCTAACACTGTCACCTGGTCCTGTTCATAAAACTCCGGTTTCATTGAATCGCCATTAACATCCATTGCTTCCATCCTGTAATGGTAATCGGACAAGACCGGTTCATCGCAATCTTCTCTGGGCAGGACGGGCAGGTAATCAAGATTATTGAAAGCATCGGACTCTGATGCACTGTTTCTTATCCTCCTGACCCTCACTGGATAATTAGAAGCAGCGACACCATAGGAAACATTCTTTTCTGGTAAATCAAATTCATAAACCTGATCAGCACCAATCGCACCATCCCGATACGGCACCGCTATGTATTCTATAGGACTCAGTGCAAACTTGATTTCTCCATTTTTTCCCAGCAGGGGGTCTGTCATCACACAGGAACACATTCTCTGTGTACTACACAGTGTCCTGATGGTTGCTCCAGAAGCAGCGTGATTCATGCTGTGCATGATTTTCTTTGCTGCCAATTTGTTAAACTCTGCATGGGTAAAGACACATTGCGCAATTCCTGAACCAAGATATTCACCGACAAAGCCATTTTTCTCAGGCGTAGTCTTCCTGGTATTTCTGACAATGGGTATCGACTTCTGGCGTAGAAGATCCCTGTTGGTTTTATTGTTTATACTGCCATCCGTATTTCTTTTCAGCTTATCCCTGGTTGATTTGCACTCCTTTTCGACATCAAATATTTCATCAAGATCGGGTTCAGGACAGTTAATAAACGGAGCTTGCAACTCAATAAATAATTCTCCTTTTTTCAGAGTTGTTACAGGGACACTGCAGGAGAAATACAGTTGATTCCTGTCCTCACTTCCTGTGACCAGCCGATAGTTGGCAATATCAGAAATATTCTGATCCTCAGGAATATTTTTCCGAAAGCGAATCAGGAAATTCATGCTGGATTTTTCCTCAAATGGATCCAGCAGTCTTACTCGATTAATCAATCCTGCAAACGCCCTGTCATCCTCAGCACCATCCAGTTCAATGTAGATACCATCAGGACTATACATTGGGTCAGTAACACGATCAAAGTTATGGCGACCAAAGGGATCTTCTTGATCGGGAATAATATCAGGGGTTAACAGCGTCACCGCATGTGAATGTTTCAGGTGTAAATACAGTTTATCTACATCATCCCTTGCATAAAAGCTCACCTCGTAATAAGAATTCAACGCGAGATTGTTGCTGTCGAACAACGCAACAAATTTCTCCATGACCGGATGAAGATCACTGCATAAAGATGTGCTGCCATCCTGAACTGAATGACGGGTGAACCCTAAACTTTTCGCAAACCCCATCAACACGGCCAGGTCTTCAAGTTGACTGAGAGTACTGTAATCTGATTTCGGTCTCTTGATCCCCCTGTGAGGCCAAATGACATCAGATGACGATAAACGACTTTGCGTAGCTTCAGACGTTAACCACTGAATTAACTCAGGACGCTCAACCAGACGACATCCCCTGTCTTTTACCCCTGCCAGTCTCCCCATTCCATTGTGATTAATCAATCCTTCTATCAGGTTCTCATTGAAGACATGTTCGCCTACTGTAAAAGGGATAACACGTCTTTTGATGCCGGCAGCAGTTTGTACCTCTCCTGTTGGATACTCTGACTCTGGTCTATCAATTTTCGAGCGTACCTGCATCCCGTAGGAAGTTTCAGGCGTTCCAGCTGGGAGCATATTATACATCCTGTCTGTTTAGATAGGGCCGGACTGTGGCCTGTTGAAGTTGAGTTGCATACTGAGGGTATCAGGTACTCCTGTTACGATATTTCCAAATGCCGTAAGGATAAAAAAAGAGGACTGACAGGTCCTCCGAGCATGAACTGAAGTCTAGTTCATAATACAACCTGAACAGCCCCTAGGGGTAATCATAGCCAAAATGTAGATAAGCGCTCTTAGTTAATACCCTGCCTCTGGGTGTTCTCATTATATAACCCTGTTGAATCAGGTAGGGCTCAAGCACATCTTCAATGGTGTCCCGCTCTTCACTGATGGCTGCGGCAAGGTTGTCCACGCCCACTGGACCTCCATCAAACTTTTCAATCATGGCCAGTAACAGTCGACGGTCCATATGATCAAAACCGCTGGCGTCCACATCCAGCATATTCAGGGCAGCGTCTGCCAGTTCACGGGTTACCGAACCATCGCCTTTTACTTCCGCGTAATCCCTGACTCTTCGCAGCAGCCGGTTGGCGATACGGGGTGTGCCTCTTGAACGGCGGGCAACTTCATTGGCCGCCTCGCTATTCATCGGCACTCCGAGAATACCAGCAGAACGGAGCACAATGGCACTGAGATCCGCCACATTGTAGAACTCAAGCCGCTGAACAATGCCAAACCGATCCCTTAAAGGTGAAGTCAGCAGCCCTGCTCGGGTGGTCGCGCCGACCAGGGTAAAGGGTGGCAGATCCAGTTTGATCGAACGTGCCGCTGGGCCTTCACCAATCATAATATCCAATTGATAATCTTCCATGGCCGGATAGAGCACTTCTTCAACGGCCGGGCTGAGACGATGGATCTCATCAATAAACAGGATGTCATTAGGCTCAAGGTTCGTGAGCAGGGCGGCAAGGTCTCCGGCTTTTTCAATCACTGGCCCGGAAGTCGAACGGATATTACTGCCCATTTCATTGGCAACAATATGGGAAAGCGTTGTCTTGCCCAGCCCGGGCGGACCAAATATCAACGTATGATCCAAAGCATCACCACGCTTTCGGGCCGCCTGGATAAATATCTCCATCTGCTCCCTGACTTTTGGCTGCCCGGTGTACTCACGCAACCGGACAGGTCGAATGGCCCGATCCTGGGCCTCTTCACTCGGGCGCTCACTGGCTGATATTAAGCGATCCGCTTCAATCATAATTTTTTCCGGGAATGATGTTAAATCATACTTCTTAATGCCTGCCTGATCAGTTCTTCACTGGACAGACCTTCTACTTTAATCCGCCCAATCACCTTGCTGGCTTCCTGAGGCTTATAGCCCAGGGCAACCAGGGCACTGACGGCTTCCTGTTCAGTATCCGCGGCCTGTTTTTCCAGGGCCTGCCCCAGGGGCGTTCCAGTCAAACCATCAAATTGCGCAGCAGAGCTATCCCATGTTGACAGTTTGTCTTTTAACTCCACGATCAGGCGTTCCGCGGTTTTCTTGCCAACCCCGGGTAATTTCACCAGGGTAGAACTGTCGCCATCATGGATACAACGTACAAATACAGACGCTTCTATTCCGGAGAGCAGTGTCAGGCCCAGTTTCGGACCCACTCCATTCACTTTAATCAGAGTACGGAAAAGCTCTCTCTCCCGGGCGTCGCTAAAGCCATAGAGCAGCTGTGCATCTTCTCTAACGACAAAGTGCGTATAAAGCGTTGTCTCAACACCAACCTCTGGCAGACGGTAAAACACCGACATCGGCGCTTCAACTTCATAGCCCACCCCACCAGCCTCAATCAGCAGGTATGGGGCTTTTTTTTCCAGCAAAATACCGCGAAGTCTGCCTATCATATTCAGTATCTCTTCTAACGACTTAACTACTTAATAACCGACGATTTCTTCTGCCCGTTGCTCCGGCCATTCGCACCAGGCTTGCCCGTGTGTGGGAGTGGCACAATGCCACTGCTAACGCATCAGCGGCATCGGCCTGAGGGGTTTTATCCAGCTTCAGAATTGAAGTAATCATGTGCTGTACCTGGGACTTTTCCGCAGAGCCCTTACCCACCACCGCCTGTTTCACCTGTCGTGCCGAGTACTCTGCAACTTCAAGCCCATGATTTACCGCGGCAACAATCGCCGCACCACGGGCCTGCCCAAGCTTCAGGGCAGAGTCGGCATTGCGTGCCATAAACACCTGCTCAATACCGACAGATTGCGGACTGTACATTTCAATCACCGTATTGATACCCTGAAAAATTTGGGCAAGTCTTTCTGGCAGTGGCCCATCCTGAATTCGGATACAGCCGGATGCTACGTATTTACATTGGGAGCCAATTTCCTCAATGATTCCATACCCGGTAATCCTGGACCCGGGATCAATCCCCAACAATATGGCCATTCCATTTCTGTTCCAAACCTGTCGTTAAAAAGAATACTGTATATACATACACGTTTCCAGCATTACAATTTTGAAACACGGCATTACCAAAACAGGCTACGAAACTCAGCAGTTGCGACTTACCCTTGAACATGAGTTTTGGGGAGCCAGCCTGCCAGATGAACCATCAAATGAAAACATTACTGATCATTGCCAGTGTCACTCTGGTGCTGTTTCTAATCACACTGGCCTTTAATCTTTAATGGAAGCCTAAGGCTCCCTGATAATTGTTTTGTCTGTGCTGGCCGAGTTATAAATAAAATCGGCTTTGACAAACTTCCTGTCTGAGTTTTCCAGCAGTTCTTTCGATGGTTTTCCTTACTATCAGTCGCCACACAGGCGTCAATACCTGCCTCATCCGGGCATGGGGGTCGGCAAAACTGAGTTATTTTTTTGTCGTCTATTGGCTTGTCCGGATTCAGTGCCAGCTCTCGTTCTTCAAGGTTTTTTTTGGCCTTCTGGATTTTTTCCAACCGCTGCTGTTTGAACTTCAGATCTCCCGGGATACCGTATCCGGTCTCCTGTCGGTATGCCTCATCTTCCTCTTTGTCATTGGTTTCAGCCTTTTTTATCAGGGCTCCCGGGGGGCTGTCCGAGAATAAACTGCCCTACTGCGGCGGCAGCAAATTGGTCTAAAAAACCCATTGTTGATCAAATAAAGACAAGTTTCGAATTTAATCTATAAAATTCGTCGCAAGCACCAATTAAACCAGAGTTTATAGACATTTCAGCAAGATGAACTATAAACAGAACAGTGTACACTTTTCATATTTTTTATGAATTAATGAAATATAATTATGGATAGAGGCACTGCTGGTATAAGTTGGAAATACACGACATCAGGTAATGATTATAAACCACCGGATGGTCATACCAATGCTTCAAGGAGTGGGCGATATCGGCATGACACAGTCAGACAGGTGAATACTCCACCCCCCTATATCTCAAGGTGTAATGAATTTTATCATACTTCTGACGCATGCTCTTCTCACTATCCACCAAGACATTCAGTAAAACCTGTTTATGATTTTAATGCTCTCATTACACACGAAAAAATGAGTTGCCTGGTGAGGATATCTGCTCGTTATGGTGATCGCTATGATGGTAGAAAACACAGTCAATTTGCCAGTTCAATTAAACAATACACATTAGGGTCAAAACGACCTTTAAATCATAGTGAACAAAGCCAACTGATACCATTGTTGCACGATTTTAAAGCGACACCCGGGTGGACCTGGCGAAGCCTGACGACAACGCTTCATTCCTTTACTTCAGCGGGTGTTTTGACCCCTCATAAATACATGGATGAGTTGGGAAAGGAAACTCAAGCTGCTTTACTGTCAACTTTACTTGATGCAGTAATAATACAGTGCAACCAAAAACCTGAAGTCAGAACTATTGATACACAAGGTATCGCCAACCTACTGTGGTCTGTGGCGAAACTGGTGGACAACGGGCTGGAGAAGACAGCGAAGCTCAAAGAGGCCGTAGCCGCGCTGTTGCCCCATGTGAAAACCAAAGCCGAATCAAAAGACGAGAAAGACCACTTCAACACTCAAGGTATCGCCAACCTGCTGTGGTCTGTGGCGAAACTGGTGGACAACGGGCTGGAGCTGGAGAAAACACCGAAGCTCAAAGAGGCCGTGGCCGCTCTGTTGCCCCATGTGAAAACCAAAGCCGAATCAAAAGACGAGAAAGACCACTTCATCGCTCAAGGTATCACCAACCTGCTGTGGTCCGTGGCGAAACTGGTAGACAACGGGCTGGAGATGGAGAAAACACCAAAGCTCAAAGAGGCCGTGGCCGCGCTGTTGCCCCATGTGAAAACCAAAAAAGCCGAAGCAAAAGACGAGAAAGACCACTTTATTCCTCAGCATATCGCCAACCTGCTGTGGGCCGTGGCGAAACTGGTGGAAAACGGGCTCAAGCTGGAGAAAACACCGAAGCTCAAAGAGGCCGTAGCCGCGTTGTTGCCCCATGTGAAAACCAAAGCCGAATCAAAAAAAGAGAAAGACCGCTTCACTCCTCAGCATATCGCAAACCTGCTGTGGTCTTTGGCGAAACTGGTGGACAACGGGCTGGAGCTGGAGAAGACACCGAAGCTCAAAGAGGCCGTGGCCGCGCTGTTGCCCCATGTGAAAACCAAAGCCGAATCAAAAGAAAAGAAAGAACACTTCAAGCCACAGGAGGTCGCCAACCTGTTGTGGGCGGTGACGAAACTGGTGGACAACGGGCTGGAGCTGGAGAAGGTACCGAAGCTCATAGAGGCCGTGGCTGCACTTTTGCGCCACGTGAAAACCAAAGCCGAAACAAAAGAAGATAAAGACCTCTTCAAGCCACAGGATGTCGCCAACCTGCTATGGGCCGTGGCGAAACTGGTGGACAACGGGCTGGAGCTGGAGAAGGTACCGAAGCTCATAGAGGCCGTGGCCGCACTTTTGCGCCACGTGAAAACCAAAGCCGAAACAAAAGAAGGTAAAGACCTCTTCAAGCCACAGGATGTCGCCAACCTGCTATGGGCCGTGGCGAAACTGGTGGACAATGGCCTGGAGCTGGAGAAGACACCGAAGCTGAAAGGGGCCGTGGCCGCGCTGTTGCCCCATGTGGAAACCAAGGCCGAATCAAAAGAAGAGAAAGACCAATTCAAGCCACAGGCTGTCGCCAACTTGCTGTGGGCCTTGGCGAAACTGGCGGACAATGGGCTGGTGCTGGAGCTGGAGCAAACACCGAAACTCAAAGAGGCCGTGGTCGCACTATTGCCACATGTGAAAATCAAAGCCGAATCAAAGGAAGAGAAAGACCATTTCAAGCCACAGGAAGTCGCCAACCTGCTGTGGTCCCTGGCAAAACTGGGTGAGGCTATTGAGCTGAACGCGGTTAAATCAACGTTCGATTCTCTTGTCGAGAGAATCAGTGAAAACCCTCAGCTCTCTGAGCAGGGTATATTGATGTCTCTCTGGGGAGTAATGGCATTCTGTGCCAGATTTTATCTGGACAGAGGTTGCAGTGATAAAAACTCGCTTGAAAAGCACATAGGTGAACTATTTTCTCGCCTGGAAAATACATCATCAGGCAATACAGATGATCAATACATCATTGCCATGGCTGCAAGTTGGCTAGGGAGAACGTGTCCGGTGGTCCCCCATTACCGAACAATCATTTCACAATCTCAATCCACCTTCCGCGATCACCTCCAATCAAGCTTTCCGTCGTTGAAGATTGAAGAAGAAAAGAGTCTGAACTCATTACCTCCGGTTGACCTGCGACTGCCAGATTACAACATGGTTATCGATGTTCAGGGACCTTTTCATTACGTGAGTGGTGATTTCAAAACCAGGAATGGTTCGACTTTGCTTAAAATCGCCCTGCTGCAAAAACTGGGATTTGATGTCATTGAAATCCCGGTGAACAAGCTTGATAACCAGAATTCAATGAAAATCGTTATTGATCAAATAAAGACAAAGTTAGCAGTCCTGCCAGAGCCCCATGGCTCTGTGTCACTTAATAGCGGCGGGGGGACAGACGATGAGGCATACGTTACTGCCGATGAAGGAGAGCAATTCTCAGATGACTGTTACTTTACCGCAGAAGAATATTTAGAAGAACAAACAGGTAAACCAAAAAAGAGAAAAAGGAAGAGAAAAAAAGCCAGTAAAAACTCATTATGGGGATAATGACCGGAGTTTGATGTAAAACAAAACCCAACAGATGAACACACCCCTCGTTTTTGATGCCATCGGACCACGTTGCGAGGCGTCATCAGTGGTTTACTTGCGTTCATCTCCTGATCTCACACCTGACGCAGTCAAGCTGCGCCTTTTCCGTAGTGCTCACCTCCATCTCAGTTGCAGTTATGAGCAGAGCGACTCTGCCCCCGTGTCACACTGTGTCCTTTGTGGTTCCAATGCTTGTAAGGCTTTCGCGACAGCCACGGACCGTGGAAACGAGTCTGTAAAACCCGGAGCAATCCGGGCTTTCAGTTAACACAATCCAGACCAGAACTCAGCCCAGTTGCTCCATGATTTCTGCAGAAATGTCCGCATTGGTATAGACATTCTGAACATCATCCAGATCTTCCAGACGATCAATCAGTTTCATGACTTTCTCGGCACCTGCCAGATCAAGCTCTGTCTGGGTAGAAGCGATCATGGCGACTTCACCACCGGCAGGAGTGAGCCCGGCCGCTTCCAGAGCATCCTTGACGGCCATAAACTCAGTCCACTCGGTCAGCACTTCTACTGAGCCATCATCATTAGTGACGACATCTTCAGCACCGGCTTCCAGGGCTGCGTCCATCAGCTGCTCTTCATCAACACCTTCTTCAAAGAAAATCTGACCTTTACGCTCGAACAGATAAGCAACGGAACCATCGGTACCGAGGTTACCACCATGCTTGGAAAAAGCATGACGAACTTCAGCCACCGTCCGGTTGCGGTTATCCGTCAGACACTCAACCAGCACCGCGATGCCACCAGCCCCGTACCCTTCATAGGTGACTTCTTCCATATTGGAATCATCTTCACCACCGGCACCACGGGCAATTGCGCGGTTAATGGTATCCCGGGTCATATTGGCAGCCAGGGCTTTATCAACGATCGCTCGCAGCTTCGGGTTATCCTCAACATTACCACCGCCCTGCTTGGCGGCAACGGTCAGTTCCCGGATGATTTTGGTAAAGACTTTGCCCCGCTTGGCGTCCTGCGCAGCCTTACGGTGTTTGATGTTGGCCCATTTACTATGACCTGCCATAAAAACCTCTATTTAAACGCTTGGCTGGCAGCCGCTCCACTGAGAGGCTGCCAGGATGAATCAGTGACTGGTTGCAGATGCCGGATCGCGACGAATGCGCAGATTCAGATCGCGCAGCTGCTGACTTTCCACTTCACCCGGAGCCTGGGTCAGCAAACAGGAAGCTGACTGGGTTTTCGGGAAGGCAATCACTTCACGAATGTTAGTGGTACCACACAGCAGCATCACCAGACGGTCCAGGCCGAACGCCAGGCCACCGTGAGGAGGCGCACCGTACTTCAGGGCATCCAGCAGGAAGCCAAACTTCTCACGCTGCTCTTCTTCCTGGATGTCCAGCACACGGAATACCGCCTGCTGCATGTCCTGACGATGAATACGGACAGAACCACCACCCACTTCATATCCATTCAGAACCATATCATAAGCACGGGACAGTGCCTGAGACGGATTAGCTTCCAGCTCTTGGGGAGAACAGGTTGGTGCTGTGAATGGATGGTGCAGCGCAGTCAGGGAGCCATTATCGGTCTCTTCAAACATCGGGAAGTCAATAACCCACAACGGTGCCCAGTCACAGGTATAAAGATTCAGATCTTCACCCACCTTGCAACGCAGAGCACCCAGCGCCTCATTCACAATTGTTTCTTTATCCGCACCAAAGAAGACAATATCGCCATTGGCAGCGCCAATACGGGACATGATGTTCATGGTGACATCATCTCCCAGGAACTTGATGATTGGCGACTGAAGGCCTTCAACCCCTTTCTCCAGCTCATTCACCTTGATCCAGGCCAGACCTTTGGCGCCGTAGATGCTGACAAACTTCGTGTAGTCGTCAATCTGCTTACGGCTCAGCTCGGCACCGCCGGTCACTTTCAGTGCGGCAACCCGGCCTTTAGGATCTTCTGCCGGGCCTTTAAATACCTTGAAGTCAACGCCGGCCATCAGGTCTGCCACATCCACCAGCTCCAGGGGAATACGCAGGTCTGGCTTGTCAGAACCATAACGGCTCATGGCTTCGGCATAGGTCATGCGTGGGAATTCGGTACCGAGATCCACGCTCTTCACTTCCATAAACAGTTTTTTGATCAGGGACTCGGTAATGCCCATGATCTGAGCTTCATCCAGGAAGGATGTCTCAATATCGATCTGGGTAAATTCCGGCTGACGGTCAGCACGCAGATCTTCATCACGGAAACACTTGACGATCTGGTAGTAGCGATCAAAGCCAGACACCATCAGCATCTGCTTGAACAACTGAGGAGACTGGGGAAGTGCGTAGAAGTGCCCCGGATGCACACGGCTGGGCACCAGGTAGTCCCGGGCACCCTCGGGAGTTGCACGGGTCAGCATCGGTGTTTCGATATCCAGAAAGCCGTGCTCTTCCATAAAGCGACGGACTACAGCGGTGGCTTTGCTGCGAATAATCAGCTTTTCCTGCATTTCAGGACGACGCAGATCAATGACCCGGTTACGCAGGCGCACATCTTCACCCACGTCGGTATAACCTTCGATCTGGAAAGGCGGAGTCTGGGCCTGGTTAAGGATTTCCACCTGCTTACCCAGCACCTCAATCTCACCGGTAGACATATTGCTGTTCACAGTGCCTTCCGGACGGGGACGCACAATACCGGTAATTTTCAGGACATATTCGCTACGCACCTTGTCAGCCAGTGCAAACGCTTCTTCAGTATCAGGGTCGACCACCACCTGAGCCAGGCCTTCACGGTCACGCAGGTCCAGGAAAATCACGCCACCGTGATCACGACGGCGATGTACCCAACCGCAGAGGGTGACTTCCTGCCCATCATGGGAAAGATTCAGTTCGCCGCAATAATGGCTGCGCATAATATACCTCAAATCAGGAATTCAACTGGATTTCATCCTAACAGCCGCCGGGCTGAAAGGAAGTGGATCAATTACTGGTTGCCGAGCAACGCTATTATTCACTGGTTGCAGGGCAACCGGCACAACTGCTCTTGCTGTCTTTGCCAGGACAGTGGTTATCACTGGAAGACAGGTTTTTCTTACTGCCTCCTTTGAAGTCGGTTTCATACCAACCACCACCTTTCAGCCTGAAGGCCGGCGCGCTTAACAGCTTCTTCAGTGCGGCCTGACCACAGACCGGGCAATCACGCAACGGTGCATCACCGAATTTTTGAATCGCTTCCGTCACTTCGGAGCATTGCTCACACTGATACTCATAGATCGGCATTGACGCTGGCCTACCCTTTCACTTACAACAGTAAGCACCATTGATATCGTATTGAATTGGGCGCTTACGTATACTGATTCGCAGAAAAACGGCCATTATACCCCAAAGACCGGCAGAGTCAGCCGTTGCCAGACAAAAAAAGCCGCACTGGTCACCAGTACGGCTTATCAAATAGAACGAACAACACTGAATCCCTATCGTAGATATTGCCTCTTAAACCGGATGAGATTTAAGCATATCCGCCTCATAGCGCTCCTGATCCCTGATCGCCTCGACAACCATGGCCTCGACCTCTCGCTCTGCTTCAAGAAGCTGGGCAAGTTGATTGGTCCCAACAGAATCAACCATGTCCCCATCCGATCTCTTTTCCAGCGCCTCTTGCATATCAGCCATTCGCTCTTTTAACAGGAGCATTGTAAATGCCTGTGGATTATTAGCCCCTTCAAGACTGAGACTGTCGCCAAGATAGGGCTGATCGACGGGATTTTCTTCACTGGCTGTCATTGGTGGCTCTGCCGGGGGTATCGGAGACTGTGCATGTTTGGTGCCTTCAAGACTATCGCCAGGATTTGGCTGATCAGTTGCATTTTTATCATTGGCCGTTACTGGTAGCTCTGCGCGCAGCATTGGAGCCTGTGAATTATCGGCATCCTCAATACTGGTACTATCATCAGGATATGACCGATTGACGGTATTTTTTTCACGGGCTGTCACGGGAGGCTCTGCAAGCAGCACCAGAGCCAGACCTTCAGCAGCATCAGTTAACTGTTGTTCAGATGGAGCGGCCTGATTGCGCACAGAGTCCAGCGCAGAGGTGTCACGGGCCGAAAAGAAACTGAACAGGTTATCAACGACCTCCGGGCTTACCAGCGATTTCAAGGCCTCAGGAGAGCCTTTACCTCCCCGGGGCTGACGACTTTCAATGTCACGATCCGATACCCGAAGAATCTCCCTGTCATAGTCAGCAGCAATAAGACTGGTCAGCCTGGAGCGAACCTCGTCACTGTCAAAACGCTTTTCTAATACTTTTAATTCATGTTTAAGTTCATCCAGCTGCTCTTCACCGGATTCCAGAGATTCCGGACTGATAGCCTTCACCAGGGGAACCGACAGGTCCCTGACCGCATTATCATCAGAACTCGAAAGCAGCGCCTCTTTTGCAGTCAGTCGCACCTCCGCGGCCATTTTCCTCCCTTTTAATGCTTCTATTTCAGCATCCAGTGCTGGCTTCTGATGGTCAGGAGCCCTGTCCCGTTCTGACTGCTTGCTGTTGATCGAATGCTGCGTAGACTCAATCGTTTTTCTCATTGCACTAATGTCTGATGAAAGAGAGACTTGTGCCTGTCGATCCGCAGCCCGTATTTCAATGGTTGTCACACTGTTGAGTACCTTAAGGTCATTAATCGCACCTCTTAAGGACAACAGCAGGTTCTGGGTATCAGAAAGATCAAGCTCCCCCGGGGTCATGGCATTATTCTGGGCAATCGTGGCACGAAACGAATCCAGCCTTGACTGCAAGGTTCTTGCCAGATAGTCAACACCGTTGTTGCCACTATTTGCCGGCGCATTCAGCTGGACACCCGCCTGACTTCCGTCCGGACCGGAACCCCCAGATTGTGAGACAGAATTTGCTGGACTGTAGCCACTGCTTACCCCATTCCCGGGATTTGCCGAAACATTGCCCGGTGTGCCCGGAGCAGGCGTTATTCCTGTTTGTACACCACCCGGTTCTCCAACTGTGTTCGACATAATAACGCCCTCCCTGACTCTGACGCCTGAAAATCACCCTGCCCGGTATTCCTTACCGGGCAACAAACAATCACTGAAACACCTTCACTGCAATTTGCCATGAACAAAACTGGTCAATTTTTTCGCCTGCTGAAGCTCATCTTTCCAACGGGCGGACTGGCTCGCTCTGGTCACCGCCTCAGATAAAGCTTTCTGAGCCAGAGACCAGCGTTTGATCTCAATAAAGCATTTAGCCATCATCAGTGAAGCTCTTGGGTCCTTCTGTTCAAGCTTTTCCCCATAAGCCAGCGTTGCCGCAGCCTCGGCAAACAGGGAAAGCTCATACTGAGACAGGCCCAGGCCAAGAAAATAGGAATAGCTGGTATGATCAAGCAGACAAAGATGTCGGAAGACCTTTAAAGCATCGGTAAAATGGCCGGAATTGAATTGGGCAAAAGCCAACCTGTACATAGCATCAAGCTGACATTGATCCAAATTACGAAGTTCTTTCATGGAGCCACCTTTAGCCAGATAAGCGAGCCAAAGTGACGCTGAGGACGGCTGATCAGCCTTATTATCCATAACCCTCAAAAGCCTCATCCCTGATAAAATTGTGTAAGGTATTATTCCATTATAACCAGTGTATATTTATACCTATTTATCATTAATAGCAGCAGGGCTGAAAATCGACCTAATCGCTTTAAAAATCAATTGTTTATATGAAATTCCGTGCTATCTATTTTTACTCAGCACCTGAATTAAAAATCAGTCGTATGGAATTTTCGGATACTTACAGATGGACTGAGGCCTCAGAACATACAATAACTCATTGATAAAGCCATCACCGAAATAAGCAATTCAGATAATGAAAGATTTGTATGCACTGGCATACTCTGATTACAAGGCATCTGGAATATTGATTCACTAATTTTTAAGCAAAAAAAGAGGGCATACGCCCTCTTTTTTTCAACTTAAGCAGTTAACTGCTTAGAATGCAGCTACAGAGTAAGTCAGGTACAGACGGTTAACGTCTTCATCGTACAAATCGCCCGGAACATTTCCACCTGCATCAGTACCATTTGCTCTGTAATTTACGTACAGCCAAGCAAGAGACAAACCTTCCAAGGATCCATCAAATGCGTAAGAAGCGAAGCTACCATATTCCCGACGCTTAAAGTTGGCGATGTTATCAGCATCGTCCCCCTTGGCATACCATAAATCCCAACTCAGACCTTCCAATCCTTGATCTGCAAAGTTAAAACCACCAGATACAACGTAAGCCTTTTCCCCTTCCTTAGCATACTTCTCCCACTGGTCAAGACTAGAGTTGAAGGTATCATTGTTACCAGCTACATAATTAGGATTAAAGTTACCATCTTTGGTTTTGTTGTAGCCTAAACCAACATACGCATTGCCATAATTGTAAGTTGCATTAAGGTTATAGTACTTCGATTGGTAGTCATCACCAGACACATCACTTTTCACTTTACCGTAGCGTGCATCAAGATCAACAGAGCTCATCTCATCTAACTCAAAGCTATACTCCGCTTTCAGAAAGCTCTGCTTAATTAAATCTTTCGACTTGCCATACTCCGCAGTCAACCCTAAACCTTCGTACGAATAATTAGCCCCAAAAATACGGATGTTTTTGACAGGGACCTTGACGTCATCGGACTCACCATCTGTGCCTTTATCATCTACTACGTAAAGATCATTACTGAAGGATGAGTCATTACGATCACTGAAACCTGTAATTTCAGTAAAGTAAACATTTGCACCTTCAAAACCCACGGAAAGATCGTAACCAGTAGAACTAGCTGCAAGGATTCGAGAACCAGAATCTGAGTATGTTTCAGTACTACGCTTCTTGACACCTACAGTGCCGACCAATTCTACTCCACTAAAAGTATGCATTGCTTTCAAATAAGCCTGTTGAAAGCCAGAGATAGAATGGGAATCAGTTAAGGTATCAGCAATATCATCACCATTAGCATCAATGTATGAACCAGATACATTCGACGCAGAGTAATTCAGACCTTCTTTCACTTTCAAAGGCCCTGCATAACCAGCAGTAACAACCGCACCGACAAGATCATTAACATAACCACTGTCAAAGTCAGCTACCAAACCATGCGCCCATTCATTACGCTCATAGCCATTGTTATCTTTGGCTTTTTCTTTCCAGTAGTAGTTCTTATAAGTAAACGTCAGACTCGGATCCATAGTCACAGCTTCAGAAGCCTGAACAGAGGTAGCGGCGACAGCTGTAGCAACGGCTACACCCAGTGCGCTTTTAGCGAGGGTTTTCATAATCAGAATTGCTCCCTGAGTACTTTGTGTTGTGTTTATTATTGCGACTACCACCAACTGACATAAGCAGTTCCCCTTGGTGATATACATCCTGTTCGCAACGAGAAATTATTTTTCTACAACCCTGAACAAATTGCAACCATAAAAAAAGGAGCCGGTAAGCTCCTTTGGTGTTGCAGCTCTTATAAGCAGCCTGGTAAATGGTTTCAATGCAATTGATGGGTTCCTTCACTGACCTCCATACTTCGTTCGTCCTGAGCGGAGTCGAAGGGCGTAAGCTCCATACCCTGAATAAAGACTGTGCCAACCACCCTTCGTCCGTTCACCCTGAGCCGAGCCGAAGGGCGCTCAGGGTGAACGGAGATTGTACACATCAAACTCATTGAAATGATGCACTACGATGCTGCAAACTCCTTCAGCTTCTTCAATGGCCTTACCTTCACCTGAATAGAAGCAGGCTTGGCTGGCACATCCATTAATTCGCCGGGTTTGAAAGGGTTTGGCACCCCTTTTTTGGCTTTTTGCGCCGGTTTTTTCTTGGTCACGATTTTTAACAGACCGGGCAAGGTAAACTCACCACACCCCCGTTTTTTAATATGGCGCTCAACCAGTTCGCTCAGTTCATCCATTACCGCACTGACCTGCTTTCTGCTAAGCCCGGTATTCTCGGCAATTTCTGCCAGCATCTGGGTTTTGCTGTATTTTTCCTTGATTGCGGGTGCTTTTTTCCCAGCCATAGTCGTACTCTCCTGATGAAAATTCCTTTTAAGCCTTCCCTTAGGCTTTCCCTTTTAAAGAGGGCATTGAGCGCTTGCCAATGTTTTACTGTTATCTGATTAAAGCAATCTGCTTTGACCAGCTAACGGCAACTATCAGCGACTGCATTATCTGCCACAGCACCAGGCGGATTTGGTACCTCCCTTTCTCAATAAGACATGACCAGAGTTGCCTTATCACTCCATGAGTACAACGTTATCTATTAACAACCTCTAGACATTTCTACAACTTTACGAACACCATGCTTAATAGAAGACGGCAGCAGTAGATATACAAGGTACTGAATACCACTATAATATCGGTATTTTTCCACGTCGAGCATTTTTTACCAAAAGATTCACACCCAAATAACAGAGTCAATCACCCCTTCCAACAACCCACCAGAAAGCTCACATCGCTGTTTACAGGCTCTTTCCCGCCTGCCTGCACCGTCCGTGAAGTGTCTCGACTGATGTTAAATGTCAGGCAGGCCTGTCAATATTTGAGAAATAAACATCATAAAGGTACATTAACACTGATATGGGAAACCATGTGTTCCATCATAATAAGTTGCACAACGTGTTTGTCGGGCTCAATGCTGTCTGGTCATGATTAAAAAATGCACGACAGCTTTACACCAGATTCTGTTTTCACGGATGGCTTGTGGTTCTGAAAAGCCTATGCGTAGAAGGGCTCGATGTTTTCAACTGATACTGATAACAAATTAAGGGAACATGCCTTGAAACATTTAAAAATAGCTCATCTTTTAACCGGCCTGTTGGCATTTTTTTTCGTCATTGCCATCATGACCAACCTCTACCAGCCATCAACAGCCGCTGCCAACCCGACCAACCCGGTGGTTGCACTATTACTGATGGCCGCTTCATTAAATTTAATGACAGGAGCCTACCTGAGCAGACGCAATGGCTTCCAACGGTGGCTGCAGATAGCCGGGTCCGTCTTGCTGTTTTCAGCGCTCTGCGCAGCGGTTGGTTTCGCCTATAACAACACCCTGATGATCTCTGGCGTGACTCTCGACCAGATGACGCTGTTTTCAGTCAGCACCGGCACCCTGTTTCATGTTATTGCCAACCTGCCCGGCAGTTCCGGCTCAGCGGCGGAACCGCTTGATGACTCCGGACGGGAAACCGGCTCGGTCAAATGGTTCAATATCACCAAAGGGTTTGGCTTTATTACCCGTGATATGGGGGAAGATGTCTTTGTCCATTACCGTGCCATACGTGGTGAAGGACACCGAACCCTGAGTGAAGGACAGCGGGTTGAGTTTATTGTGGTTGAAAGGGACAAAGGCCTTCAGGCGGAAGATGTGATTGCCGCACCGAAAGGAAGATAGGCATTCCGGTCTTCTGGCTGGCAAACGTTATTCCGGCCAGAAGAATCCAGAGCCGTCTAATCATCAATCAATAGTGGGGAGGAGGTAACTCTTCCTGGCTTTCCAGCTGTTCAGCCACCATCTCTTCAAATTGCTTTTTCAGTTGCGCCATGGCTTCTGTTAACCGGTCAATATCTTTCTGCTGCCGGGTAACCACTTCATTCAATTGAGCAATCGTATCCTCCTGAAAACTCAACTGGGTTTGCAGCTCAAGAAGTTCATCTTGCATCGTTTGTTACTCCCACAGGCAGCCAGCCAAACCACTTCCGGTCATTAAACAAGATCGATTACAGGCAACCGGAAGCAGATTAATCTGCGCAGTCTACTCCTTGAGCTTCTGCCTTCCAAATTTACCTTACCTGTTAAGCCCACTGGAAAGAAGGCATATCGGTAATGCCCGTTTTCAGCTTGTGCATCACCTCTGCGAGCTGTTCATCCGTATAAGGCCGGGCTGGATGCCTGCCCCACACCGGCGCTGGCCAGGCAGCATCCGCCGTGAAACGGACGACATGATGCACATGCAGCTGTCGAACCACGTTACCCAACGCGGCCACATTCATCTTGTCTGCACAGAACAGCACCTGCAGCATTTCCGCCAGATATGAGGATTCGAAAAGCAGCTGTTGCTGGGCCGCCTCATCCAACTGATAAATCTCTTCCACCCCCTGGATACGGGGAACCAGGATAAACCAGGGATACTGGCTATCGTTCATTAGCAAAAGGCGACAAACAGGAAAATCACCAATAACCACACTGTCTCTTGCCAGCTGGGGATCCAGTTCAAAGCTACTCACGGTACAGCCCATCCAGAGAAAATAGAATAGAGAAGGTATTTTTCAGAACAACCAATCAACAACAGGGGATTTTGCAACAGCGGTTGGTATAATAACCGATTGGCCTTAAAATGCCGCATTAATTGACGTCAAATTTTGACACGCTTTTTTTGAACAGCCTGGTAAATGAGCACATGAGAACCAGTCAGTATCTGATTCCAACCCTTAAGGAGACGCCTGCCGATGCCGTGGTCATCAGCCACCAGCTGATGTTGCGTGCCGGTATGATCCGCAAACTGGCATCCGGCCTCTATACCTGGTTGCCTCTGGGTCTCAGGGTCCTGCAAAAAGTAGAAAACATTGTTCGTGAAGAGATGAACCGCTCTGGCGCACTGGAGACCCTGATGCCCGCCGTTCAACCGGCGGAACTGTGGCAGGAAACCGGTCGCTGGGATCAATTTGGCGCTGAACTGCTGCGTTTTCAGGATCGCCACGGTCGTGATTTTGTGATTGGCCCAACCCATGAAGAAGTCATTACTGACATTGCCCGTAACGAGTTGAACAGCTACAAGCAGCTGCCAATCAACCTGTACCAGATCCAGACCAAATTCCGTGACGAGCGTCGCCCACGTTTCGGCCTGATGCGCGGCCGCGAATTCCTGATGAAAGATGCCTATTCATTCCATGCCACTGAAGCGTGTCTGCAGGCAGAGTATCAGAATATGCACACGACCTACTGCCGCATCTTTGACCGCCTGGGTCTTGAATACCGTGCAGTGCAGGCTGACAGCGGTGCCATTGGCGGCAGTGGTTCCCAGGAGTTCCATGTACTGGCCGAGTCCGGTGAAGATGCCATCGTATTCAGCGACCAGAGCGACTATGCAGCCAACATTGAGAAAGCAGAAGCTATTGCCCCTGCAGGTGAACGCCCTGCCCCCTCTGAAGCGATGACACTGGTGGACACTCCGGATGCCCGGGCCATCGATCAACTGGTAGAACAGTTCAACCTGCCTGTTGAAAAAACCATCAAGACCCTGATTGTTGCGGCTGCAGAAGACGCTGACAGCGAGTTCATTGCCCTGCTGATCCGTGGCGACCACGAGCTTAACGAAGTCAAGGCGGAAAACCTTGCGGATGTGGCTGCTCCCCTGCGCTTTGCCACCGAAGAAGAAGTTAAAAACATCATGGGTGCCGGCCCTGGCTCACTTGGCCCGGTTAACTGCCCAATCCCGGTGATTGTCGATCGAACCGTAGCGAAAATGGCCGACTTTGGTGCCGGTGCCAATATCGAAGGCAAACACTACTTCGGCATCAACTGGGAGCGTGACTGCACCTTCAGCCGCGTTGAAGACCTGCGCAATATTCAGGAAGGTGACCCAAGCCCCTGCGGTAAAGGACAGCTGTTTATCAAGCGTGGTATCGAAGTTGGCCATATTTTCCAGCTGGGTACCAAATACAGCGAATCCATGAACGCCACGGTTCTCAGTGAAAATGGCAAGAGCATTCCGCTGGCCATGGGCTGCTATGGCATCGGCGTTTCCAGAACCGCCGCCGCCGCCATTGAACAGAATTACGATGACCGTGGCATTATCTGGCCGGAAGCCATCGCGCCTTTCCAGATCGCCCTGGTACCTCTGAAGATTGAAAAATCCGAAGCAGTCCGTGAAGCGGCCGAAAAACTCTACCAGGAACTGACCACAGCAGGCTTTGAAGTGCTGATGGACGACAGAAAAGCCAGCCCCGGAGTGAAGTTTGCCGATATGGAGCTTATCGGTATTCCGCACCGCGTGGTTCTCAGTGACCGTGGCCTGGCGGATGGCATGGTGGAATACAAGCACCGGACTGCAAACGATAAAGAAGATATTCAGCTCAGTGAAATTATCGAACTGCTTAAAGAACGCACAAAACGCTAACGGTACTTTAACTGCTGACAGCCTTTTACCCGTGATAAGTAGTTGGCCAAATGGAATCGTATATTTCTGGCTAAGTGGGCAGTTACTATGCAAGGCACAACGCAGGGAGCATAGCCTTAGCTATGTGACCGGAGTTGTAACGCCGCACGACTGCATGGATGCAGGAGCTAGAGCAACGCAGGAGCAGTTGCCGGGAGTGACTGTCCACTTAGTCAGAAAATAGGATTTCATTTGGTTAACTACTTAAGTAGCTTGCTGAAAACTGCCACCCCCAAAGCCCGATTCCGGGCTTTGGGAATTGTGGCCGTTCTTGTCATGGCTCTTGTTATGCCAGCAGCCAGTCAGGCGGAATGGCACGACCCGATTTTACAGGAAGTGCTGTCACGCTCACTGGATCAACCCAGCAGCTTTGACGATCAGTTTGACGCCGAGGTCTGGCTGGTTGATATGTCTGCCCGTCTGGCCCGGTTTATTAAAGACCCGGACCTTCGGCTTGAGGTGCTCAGGATGATTCACTTCGAAGCATCCAAGGTAGATTTACAACCGGAGCTGGTGCTGGCACTGATTCAGACAGAATCTGCCTTTGACCAGTATGCAGTGTCTTCGGCTGGTGCCCTGGGTTTAATGCAGATTATGCCGTTCTGGAAAAATGTTATTGGCCGGGATAAGGACAACCTCATCACCATTCAGACCAACCTGCGCTATGGCTGCACCATTCTCAGTTATTACCTTAAGAAAGAAAATGGCAATCTGACCAGGGCTCTGGCCCGATATAATGGCAGCCTGGGCAAAACCTGGTATCCGGAGCGCGTACTGACCAACTGGGAACGTCACTGGGTTGTGAATTAACCCGTGGTAAACGAGTCAAACGCCTGCAGCGACTCTTCGGTAATGGAAATATTAACCACCCTGGCCAGAGGTGGTCCTTTATGAAGCCACTCTTCCAGCCTGGCAACGGCTTCTTCTGAGCCACACATCAACACTTCAACCCGTCCATCCGGCAGATTTCTTGCCCAGCCACCGATGCCCAGGCGACGGGCTCGCTCCTGGGTTGAGCCTCGAAACCAGACACCCTGAACCCTGCCTTCAACAAAGGCTCTTTTGCATACATCAGCCATTGGACGAGGTTTCCTGTAATTGGTGTTTACTTAACTTGTGAATCTGCTCTTCAAGGCTTTTCCTGGTCTGTGGTCCAAACAGTTTGCTCACCACTTTACCTTCTGGCGAAATAATATATGTGGCGGGCAACACTTGGGGAGGAGGCTCGTTCAACACCGTCAGTGGCGACTCCCGAAGCACCGGAAAGAGAATATCCAGGGCTTTTGCCTTCTTGATTAACGCCTCCCCCTGACTGTTGTCAAAATCAACGCCCAGCACCCTGACCTGACCATCATTGGCCAGCTCATTCAGCTCCGGAATCTCTTCCCGGCAAGGGTCACACCATTCTGCCCAGAAATTCAACGCGAGCCATTGACCATTTTCGCTGGCAATAGCAACAGGGTTGCCGTTTAAATCCGCAAAAGTCACTGGCTTGCTACAGGCCACAAGAGCACCCAACAGTACAACCACCAGAAAGTATTCCAATGTTCTTGTTATCCTCACGAATACCTCCGAAAAAACATTCATCGGGAAGGACGCACAATGTTATGCAACTCCCGTTTAACTCGCTCTACCTGCTGCTCATAACAAGAGCCAGAACCACGCCCATCCACCGGGCTCCACAAAGTTCCGGCTTACCAGACAGACGCAATTCAGTATTAGCCACAGACAGCACCTGATCAAGTTGACCAAAAGCTGCCAATACCCGCTATTTAGACAGTAACTGATCCAGCGAACAGTCCAGCGCTTCCAGTCTGGCACTGTTTACTGTCTGCAACCTCTGAATCAGATCAGATAACCAGTTCGGATCATCAGCGATAAGAATATTCCGGAGCTGCTCATCCTGAGGCATCGGCCAGGGCAACTGCTCACAGAAAGTAAACAGACTGATGTGTCTGAGATCCCTGGCAAGGAGCCATTCGCCGTCATCGCTCTTGCTGATCAACCCCATTGCCATCAGCCGGGCAGTATGCCCCTCCCAATCATCAAGAGAAACCGGAAGATCACGTTTGCGCAGGTCGCTGTAATGCAACCCCCGTCCCTGCTCAAACTTTTCCTGCAACTGCTTAAGGATTAATAAAATCGAGATTAACGGGTGTGGCCGCTCACCACCGGCCTGTTTGCCATAAAGATCCAGGGATCGAACCAGCACCGCACCAAACAGCACCATCAGCCAGCTTAGATACACCCAGAGCAGAAACAGAGGCACAGCGGCAAAAGCACCGTAAATCAGCTGATAGGTAGGCGACAGAGTAATAAATAAGGTAAAGCCTGCCTTGGCCAGTTCAACCAGAATGGCCACAAAAACCGCACCGACCAAAGCATGACGAACCGGCACTTTTCTGTTGGGCACCGCCGTATACAGCAGGGTAAGAACCAATGTACTGAGAACAACCGGCATAAGGCGCAAAAGCCACTGCTCTGCGCCCAGTATGGCCGTGGTATGAGAAACCAGTTTGAAGGATGCCAGGTAAGAAGTCGTAAGAAACCCGGCACTCAATAGCACAGGCCCCAGGCTGAGGATGGCCCAGTACAGCAGAAAACCGGTCATGCCACGGCGCACATGCGCCACCTGCCAGATAGTATTCAATGCCTTATCAATGGTTCTCAGCATCAGAAAGGAAGTGACCAGCAGGAAAGCGATACCGATACTGGTTAATTTTCTTGCCTGTTGGGAAAAATCGTTCAGATAAGATTGAACCATCTCCCCCGTCGAAGGCACAAAACTGGTAAAGATAAAGTTCTGAATGGTGTCTCCAACATCCTGAAGACTGGGCACCGCTGACAGGATACTGTAGGTGACCGTCATCAGTGGCACCACGGCGAACAGCGTCGTATAGGTCAGTGCCGCGGCATTTTCAATGCAGCGGTTATCTAGAAAGCGTTTAATAACCGCCGTGAAAAAACTCTGGAAGGATGACCAGAATTGCAGTACCGGTGCCATGATGAACTCCCTGTCAAACGAGAGATAAGTGTACCGAATTCAGAGGCTGAAAGGGACAGGTTTACTTCCTGACTATACATCCGACATCTATTACAAATGATTTGCAGAGCATCCACAGAGATTGGTAGGCTTTGCGGAAAATATCTATAGTCCTCCAGGCAAGGTCATCATGAGCATTACTATCTTTCACAATCCACGCTGTTCCAAATCCCGTCAAACCCTGAGCATTCTGGAAGAGCAGGGAATCAGTCCTGAGGTGGTGCTGTACCTGGAAAGCCCGCCGGATGCGGATCAGCTGAGAGCCATTCTGGGCAAACTGGGCATCAATGCCCGGAACCTGCTTCGTAAAGGTGAACAGGAGTTCAAGGATAATAACCTCAAAGATCCATCCCTGACGGAAGAGCAACTGATCAACGTTATGTGCGAGTTTCCCAGATTGATTGAGCGCCCCATTGTGGTCAACGGCGAAAAAGCCAGAATTGGCCGCCCTCCTGAGTCCGTGCTTGAGATCCTCTGACAATGCAGCAAAAAGCCAACCAAATCTACCAAGTCTGCCTTGCCCTCTATGCTGGCCTGATTCTCTCTCTGCTGGCAGAAACCTGGTGGTTGAATCCGCCACAGGGTTCGATCCTTGGTATCTCGGCCCTGCAGATACTGCCACTGCTGTTGCCACTTCCCGGCCTTCTGAAGCGTGGCCTGAGAGCAGCCTCCTGGCTCTGTTTTATCCTTTGCTTTTATTTTATCAGCGGCGTTCTTGATGCCTGGTTCAGGCCGGAACAACCCCAGGGCTGGCTGATCACCGGATTCAGCGTACTGCTATTTATTACTTCCATGATGTTTGTGCGCTGGCAGGCTCAGGCGAACAGGTTAGTGGAGAGTTAGTACCGATACAGGCTCACTCCCTTTTCGGTCCGGGCCTGATGATAACTGCAACTCAATATGCCCGGACGCCGTGCCAGTTTCACTTTTCAGGTAGTCGTATCTGGCCTTTTGCAAACTCTCCAGTTGATCAGGCGTCTTTGGCCAGTTTTTCAACAACCAGCTTTCGGCTTGCTGAAACCTCTGCCCGGGTGATTGTTCACCCACTTCGGGAATTTTCTGGTGACGACGGGTAGCCAGATACATTTGCTCCACAAGCGATGCCCGCACCCCGGGTGGAATAGTGATCATCTCAGCAGGCTCCACTGAACTGGTCGCTGCGTACAGTTCCAGCAATGCCTTTTCCAGTTCATAACGTGAGAGCTCGGGCCAATCTCTGGATTCAGAAACACCCACATTAACCAACACATTCAACTTTGGTCTCTCGATAAGCGCTTTCTTAAGGTTTACCAGATTTTTTTGTGATCGCTGTGTTAATGTCGCTTTACCCGCTTCATGGTAAAGCACAGGTTCAAGTGCATGACCGCTGGTATGGGAAAGGTAGTCGAACGGAGCTTGGACAATGGCCATAACACGTTGCTCAACCGCCCGATAGATACGCTGTGGTAATCTCGATTTATCGGACTCAAGTGAAAACGGGATAGCCGCTCTACCTGACGAATCGGTTATCAGGGCTTTTAATAAATGGATGGATGAAACCGGCAGGCTGTTTGCGATCTTTTTTGCCTGCCAGTCAGAAATATCAAGCTGACCTGTATGATTTTGACTGTTATAACTCAAGTCAAATTGGCTACCCTGCATATCATAACCGGCAACAGCCGAATACTTTTTTAAAGGACCTGCAAGACGAGCATCGTTGAGCTGAAACGCAAAATCATTATCAGAGCCGGATAATCGACCACTCAACTGCAAATCCCCGATGTTGGCCAGTGCAGCACTGAACTGATAGGTTCGGGAATTTTTTTCTTTCCCCGACATACCATCGGCAACCAGCCTTCCATTTACGCTTTCAAATACCCAGGGTGAATGGCCATTTGCCAGTTCAAGACGACTGTCGTTAATATCAAACGAAGTAATACCAGCCGGTAAGGCTGGCATTAACTGAACCGGACATTCTCCTGCCAGTGTTTCTGGCACTCTCAGATCAAGACCTGAAATAGCCAGCTCTGCCGTAGATTGTGCAGGATCATTGCCATGGAATTGCAGGTTATTCAGATGCCACTGCTGCCATTGGGCAGATAGTCCCGACCACAAGAGCTGCCCACTGCGCCCTTCTGCATTGCCTTTCAGAATCAGGCCGCCCGGCTTATCCCAGGACAGTGATAATGTGGCACTCACTGTCCCGGAAAAACGGTCATTGGCAGACAGTTCATTATTCTGCGTCGCCAATACATTAAGAGGCACAGCTTTAACCAGCGCGGACAAAGGCAGTTCGACCAGCCTCACTTCACCATCCAGCAAGCCTTTACTGACCTGATAAACGCCTGAGAAACTCCAGCTCTCACCATCACGGTTATCTGAATGAATCCTGATTCTGCCACCCTCTTCTTTCGCCAGCGTCAGCTGGTCAACAAAGAGTGGCTGATCTATTCCGGTGATAGAAAGGCGGCCACGATTGATGGACAGCCTTTGAAAGAGCGTCGGCAGAGGCAAGGCAATCAACTCCGGATCAATAGCGATGCTGACATCATCCAGTTCAATCCCACTTAACGATTCAATATTCTCACCAAACCACGCCCCCCACCAATGGCGATAGTTCAACACGACACTGACCTTCTGAGCAGTGAACTGAATCCCTTGCTCTTCCACCCGAATATCACTGCCGGTCAATCGGCGCTGCCATGGATCAAAAGTAATGTCTTTACCAGGCAGGCGTTGCCCGGTCTGTTGGTGAAGGCTGTTCAAAACCCGATCAGAAACCCGGGCAAACCACCACCCAGAAATAGAAAGCCCCCCCAGAAAAAGCAGCCCCAAAAGCCCCACAAACTGAAAACCACCAACCTTTCTCAACCACATAGGCCAGCTCCAAACCTGATGACCACTCCTTAACCCTAAAAATTCCGCAAAAACCAAACCCCAAGGTTTTCACCACACTTGATGCGGAATTTTATGGTCACCACCTCATGACTTCCTTAACAAAGGGGATGGTGAGCTTGCGCTTGGCGCGCAGAGAGGCACTGTCCAGTTTATGCAACAAGGTAAACAGGTTGCCCATATCCCGGGAACCACGGTGAATAATAAAGCGGGCAACGTCATCACTCAGGTCAAAGCCACGGTAATGAGCCCGAAGCTTGAGCGCTGCGACTTTATCCCGATCATCCAGTGGATGCACCTGAAATACCATGCCCCAGCCAAGGCGGGAAACCAGGTCCTGAAGTTGAATTCCCAGAGCCCTGGGAGGATTGTCCGCCGCCACCAGAAACCGGGTTCTGGAGTCCCGGAGCCGGTTAAACAGATCAAACAGCGCTTCTTCCCACTCATCGATACCGGCAACCTCACCAATATCGTCAAGACACACCAGCTGCAGCCGCTCAATACCTTCCAGAAGCTTTGGCGAGTAGTGAACCAGCTCTTTCATGGGCAGATAAATGCTTCGCCCGCTGCGCCGGTCCACCTGATGACAGGCCGCCTGAAGCAGATGGCTGCAGCCGACCCCTTTGGGGCCGTAGAGGAAAATAAACTGCTCGGATTCGATGCCGGGAACCGATCTATCCATATCCAGAAGATTGACCAGCGTCTCATTTCGCCCACTGTAGAAGTTGGCGAACGTGGCATCGTCTCTTAACTGGACACTGAGCGGTAGCTGCACAGGCAAACTCATAATGGACATCAAATCCGTAAAGGTAGTGTGATACTGACAACAAAACTGCAACATTACAAAAGACAGTAACACAATAAAACCGTTCAATTATCAACCGGTATTGACTGATATCAATAGACCGGTCAATAAATCGTCTTCAGCCCTGCTTTGCAACCGCTACGACAC
>NZ_JBLYNS010000021.1:0-47130 GCF_049310205.1 Endozoicomonas sp. ALC013
ACTTTACTCAGACTATCTGTTGTCGTCTTCTGGCAAGAGCACAGCTACCAGCCAAACAGCTTCAGGTCTTTGGCAGGACGAAAATTGGTTGAAAGAACGGCATGTTGATTCGGGTTGTATCTGGTCTCGGCATGCAGTTTCTGGTCAAGAAGCAGGGCCGGAATATTTCTCACAGGTTGGAATGAACGGTATTTTTTGCCGCGTTAGCGGCTTGGTTCAACAACGTACATAACAACGTGGTGAGGAACTAATCTGACCGCACAGTGTCAAAAACAGTACGGACGAACTGTTCGGGTCTTTGACCTGACAGGTCTACATACGATCAGTGCTGTTCACTCAGCCTGCTTGATATAAATTCAGGATATCACTGGCTTTTCTAGCTTGCGTGTAGCTTATGGAAACTGGTTGTCCCTATTAACTAACAGGTGTTTCTATGATTCTTCCAGCTACCCACACAACCCGGGCCATTTTGGCTCATCCTGTCCATCAGCTTCTGACAACGCAGTCAACAAACCAGTACACGACTGAAAGTTTTGGTAATCAGCCGGGGGCGGAGGTCCTGGCCAACCGGCTTAATCAATTGGGTGAAAACCTGAAACAGGTTCCTGCACATGTACTCGCGCACATCTGCCATAACTTCACCACTGCCTTTAATCTGCATTCAATCCTGATTGCAGAATCCAGCCAGTTGAACGCCATAAAAATCCTGCTGGCCGCTAACAACTGCATGGATCAGGAATCAATTGAGTTATTTGCCAAGAAATTCCATGACATTCCAGACTCCGATCCCAGCGCGACTTTAAGAAACAAAGCGGCGGAAGACAATCAGCTGGTAATTACCCAGCCCGAGGTACATCAGGGTCAACCAACGACATTCAACTATCGACAACCATTATTGGAGCACTTTATTGTCTGCGCATTCCCGGAGCCAGAATTTACTTTGCAACAGCAGACGCAGCTGAAAGATGCATTAACCCTGGCAGGCAGGCAGATTACCGGCAATTGGGGCTTCGGATGTCTGGATGAGCCAGTACCCTATGGCAACTTTAACCGGGAAACCGTCGCCCGCCTCTCTGCCTGTCTGAGCTACCCCAGGCAGCCTGAATGTGCCGAAAAGCTGGCTCAGATATACATGGGACTTCAGGAGGCGTTGTTCAATCCGGAGTCAGATTTGATCCAGCTGCTGAAGGACAACCAGAAGGGGGAACTGGTAACACTGCTGGCGAAGGAAAGCGACAATCCGGCCACCCTGAGCAATGAAGCAGCCTTGATGTTATCACTGGCAGTCAGTGAGAATCATTCGGATGCTGAGAGATTGGCAGAAGAAGGAGAAATTGAGAGATTGACGGAAGAAATTGGTATTTTTTCAATAGATCTGGGCCGTTTTGCCGACGCAAATCTCGTGTTGAATTTCGCCGGGGCTGCCAGCAAAACCCAACTTGCTAATGACGACATCAGGGCAGCAGAGGTAGCAGTTATCCGCTTCGCTTATGAACTTCTGGGTGTGAAAATTCCCTTGGAGTCACTGCATACATAATAGTTGCCACTTCTCCCGAGTCTGGAAACCTGAACGAGGTCGGTCAGTGAGTAATTCATAGCCCACTCATTTTTCAAAAGAACCAGCAACGTTTTTTGGGGGAGTAGAACGAGCCTCAAAATTAAGATCGATCTCTCGATATTCTTCGCGATCCCTGGTCAACATAATCACGGCTCCATCAATAAGACTGGTGCAGGCATCATGTACATGAGCACTGTCATTCATCAAAGAACTGGCCATAAATGAGTCAACCTGATTGGAGCGAATGAGTTCATTCAGTTTTCTGTGCATCTGCTCATCCTGCTCGCTCAGCTCCTGCTTTAACTGTTCCGCATGCTGACGAATATGATCATAATTGCGTCGGACTCCCAATACATCAATAAGCTTCAGGACAGAGGCAAGGCACAGTCTGAGCTGGTTGTATTGGTGGCGTATCTGCTCATTATCCGAATGCAGGTAATGCCCCATATTTTTATAGATATGCTTGACATGTTTGATGGCCTGGACAAAATCACGACAGGCAACTTTAAGTGCAAATAACTCCTGCACCTGCGCTCTGGGAAGATTCCCTTCTATGGCTCCTGAATAGTGAATAATGTCCGCATAGATACCTTTGATATGTCGGATATACAGCTCTTTTATGGTCCATGGCTGATCATCGCGCATCCAGCTGTTCACCAGATCCGTCAGACTGTCCGACTCCCTCAGCTTGTCGCCGGTAAGATATATTCCATAACAGATCAGTTCGAGTGTATTTCTGTATAAATGGTCGCACTCCCGGGTCAGGGCTCTTAGCGCCGTATCCGGATAATTCAGTGTTGCCGGGGTTAAGTAGCGCGCCCGGTGAATGGCAGGATTATCCTCAGTGGCAAGATTCAGATGAGACTGCCTGTCAGGATCGACAAAGAGCGTCTCCAGCCAACGGATAAGCAGCTGGAAAAAAGGAAGTTGAACCACTATTCCCATGACATTAAAGAGACTGTGGAACAGCGCAAGCTTCAGAGTGTAGTCGTCTGCCCCGATTGGAAAGAGTCCGGCAGTAAAATCCACAAGCACTTTTAACTGGGGCAACAAAAGGATAGCCAGAGCAGCGGTGGCCACATTAAACGTAATATGTGCCACAGCCAATCGCTTCCCTGCTGCATTTGCCCCCATCGCTCCCAGCACTGCCGTTATGGTTGTACCGATATTTGAACCGATAGCCAGTGCTAACGCATTATCGTAAGTCAACTGCCCCGCTGCCAGGGCTGAAAAGGTGAGCACCAATACCGCATTGGTGGACTGCATGATGATGGTGGCCAGAACACCAAAGAGTGTGAAGACCAGAATGCCCTGCATTCCTTCCATTGAGAAGCTGCTGAAATCAATCACAGTCTGGAATGCTTCAAAACCCTCTTTCATGTAATGAATACCAAGAAAGAGAAAGCCTATACCCAGCAAAATACAGCCGAAGCCGCTGAATGTTTTCTCCCGCTGGCTCCTCAAAATCAAACCGAAAACGAGTAATGGCATGGCATAGGAAATCAGCTTTAACTTCATACCATACAAGGCAACTAACCATGCACCGACAGTACTGCCCAAATTTGCCCCAAAAATGATGCCAACGCCGGCAGCCAGGCCAATCAGGCCGGCACTGAGAAATGAAATAACAATGACGGAAACCAGCGAACTGGACTGCAGGACTGCGGTCGTGGTGATACCAAAGGCCAGACTTTTCCAGAGACTGTCAGTGGTTTTCTGCAGGAACGCCTCAAGCAGCCCCCCCGTAAAGACCTTAAACCCTTTTTCCAGATAAACCATGCCCAGCAGAAAAATAACCACACCTGCCGTGATCACCTGAAGCTCTGAGCTAACCCAAAAGCCGTAAGTCAATAGCAGCAGTGCTGTTGGAAGAACTACGCGTCCGAGCATATTTAGTCACTTATCCAGGCCAACCGGTAACCCCCAATCGCCATGAGCAGAAAATACGGGGCTATAGCGTCTGTTATCGACGGGTAAACAGGATCCCTCCAATGTATCTGTTCTTCAATTAATCACCATCGGGAAGACGGTTCAGCCCTGGCTGAAAAACGACGGGGCGCAAGCAAGGGTCTGGTCAAATATTGCAACATGGATGACAACAAAAAGCCGCATTGAGCAAGGGCTACGGCCCTGACTTACGCAATACAATCCAGCAAAGTATCTGAATAAAACATGTGCCTTATAACTTGATAAATAGAGGGCAGTAACCGACTGTTAACAGGGGTAACCAGTAAAATGAAGAGCAGCATTTTATAAGGGTCAAACTCACCATTTTCTTGCCAATCAAACAAAATACATTACTTTTATTCATATCGAACGAGTAATAAGCAGAACCATTCTGTGAATTACCCCATACCTGCGTAACTGACAGGTAACCGTTCCAGTCTTGCGTTACAGATATTTGTCGACTTTCTTAATGTCCGTGTTGATGCATTATTTATTGCCTCATACGGTCAAAGGCTCCAGTAGATTGAGGGTATACAATGAAATTACTGGATGAGTTACATCATCGGCTAGGTAGTAAATCCCGGATTCGCTCGCTATTCAAAGATGTCAGTGTTCAGGAGCTGGAAAAAATTCTGGACCGCCTGAAAGGGGTACATAAGGAAAAATTGCAATCCAGGGTTAAAGAGGATGCAAAACGACAGAAAAAGATGAAAGACATTGTCGCTATACACAAAGAAATGGCGGAACTTGGTATTACGCTCTCAGATCTGGACAACATTAACGACCCGGGCAAAACGGGCAAACGCCGACGAACTGTCGCAAAGCATACCTTTCAATATGAAAATCCAGCCGGACAAACTGTGTACTGGGAAGGCTCAACCACTGGAAGACTACCAAAAGACTTTCAGGAGTACCTGGAAAAAACTCAGAAAAAGCGGGCAGAGTGCATTATCAAGTAAAGTCAGGATTCTGTAAAAATCCCGCTTCTCATCTCACCGACATTGATCAGTTACAGCTGTTGCATGTGGATGACCATTGAGCGAATCCAGAGCGTCAGGTCATCCATATCTTCAAGGGACAGTAGTAAAAGGGCCATATCAAGTGGGTCCAACTCGCCTTCATGTTGGAAGACTTCACCTTTGCAGGCTGAAATCATATTCCGCAGTTCATCCACAGCCATCTTTACTTCCTGATTAACCTCCAGCAAAGCCCGGGATTGTTGTTTTCTAAATCCTGCGATGCCCAGGCGGTCCTGTTTTGCAACGTCCGACTTCAAGCTATAAACAACGCTGGCAAAGTGTTGATTCAACTGTTCAACAGAACGCTGCAAGTCTTCGGTAAGCCTGGGAGGTCGGTACGTTAATCGCTCAGCCAGTCGGCAGATCAGGTGTGCCAGGTTATTCTGAGTCTGTAAGAGGGAGAGCACCAGCCCCTTGGGCTGCGCGGTCAATGTTGGCTGGTTGAGCCTGGCCAGAATTTCCTGCTCCAGTTTTTCCACGGCGGGCAGAAAATCAACAAGCCATTTCGCCCGTTCATGCCACTGGTCATCGGCAGTTAACCGGCTCTGCAACTGCCTGTTCAATAGCACCAGGGCATCCAGGATCACCTGTCGATGCTGGCTTAACGGCTTATAGGCAGAGCTGGAAAAAATACTGGTAAAGGTCGTAAGATCCATAACGATCTTATCGACTCAGAGTATCACCGGATTAGGGCAGATTACGCACCAGCAGTGAGTGGGCATTTGGCAACACACCGTCAGGCTTTGGTATTTTTACCAGGTGGCCCGATCCGGGAGCTACATCAATACGTTCACCACGGCGATTTTCCAAATGCTCCAGATTAAACACATAGTTGCCTTTGGGGGTCATCAGCTCCAGGGTATCCCCCAACTCAAAGCGGTTTTTCACATCCACCGTCAGCTGCTGATCGTCAAACTCAACAATTTCACCGACAAACTGCTGCTTGCTTTCCCGTGAGTTACCGGTTTCATAATTCTGATACTCATCGTGCACATGGCGACGATAAAAGCCTTCGGTATAACCTCTGTTGGCCAGATTTTCCAGAGTGTCCATCATGCCCATATCAAATGGATTCCCCGCTACGGCATCATCAATGGCTTGACGGTATACCTGGGCGGTTCTGGCAACATAATAAAAAGACTTGGTGCGCCCTTCGATCTTGAGGGAGTGAATGCCCATCTCCGTCAAGCGACGAACATGCTGGACAGCCCTGAGATCCCGGGAGTTCATAATATAAGTGCCATGCTCATCTTCAAAAGCAGGCATATACTGGTCCGGACGCCCCCTTTCCTGCAACAGGAAAATAGAGTCAGATGTTTCGCCAGTCCCCAGGGTTGGAGTAACCATTTCCGGGCTGCTACTGACCGGAATCACATCACCGCTCTCAGTCTCTTTCGCCTCATGGGCCTGATACTGCCAGCGACAGGCATTGGTGCAGGTTCCCTGGTTTGGGTCTCTTTTGTTGATATAACCGGAGAGCAGACAGCGGCCCGAGTAAGCGATACAGAGCGAACCATGAACAAAGACCTCAATCTCGGTATCAGGGCACTCTTCCCGGATCTCCTGAATCTCCTCCAGGGATAACTCACGGGACAGAATAATCCGCTCAACCCCCTGCCTGGCCCAGAATTTTACCGTGGCAAAGTTCACTGCGTTCGCCTGAACCGAGAGGTGGACTGGCATATCCGGCCAGGTTTCACGCACCATCATAATCAAACCCGGATCGGACATGATCAGTGCATCAGGCCCCATGGCAATAACCGGCTCCATATCCCGGAGATAGGTTTTCACCTTACTGTTATGGGCCGCAATATTACTGGCCAGATACAGTTTTTTGCCCAGGGCGTGAGCCTCATCGATGCCTTTTTTCAGATTATCCAGTTTAAAGTCGTTATTGCGGACTCTCAGACTATAGCGGGGCTGGCCAGCATAAACAGCATCTGCACCATAAGCAAAAGCAAAGTGCATATTCTTCAGTGTTCCGGCTGGCGAAAGGAGTTCCGGTTTCATCATGACCTACAGCTGATGTTCTTGAATGGCGCGCATTATAACAGTGCAACCACAATGCAACAGTAGTGAGAGCACACAGTTACTAAGTGCAAAGCAGGGGATGGCAGGTTTTGATCCTGAGCAGGAATATTAACAGAGGGGGGAAAGCGCAACAGAAGTGAGTGGCGGTCCGTATCAGTTTGCCTGATACGGACCAGAGCAAAGCAAACAAGATTTACTTGATCTTGTATTCCTTGTACTCAACGTGCTTGCGAACAACCGGGTCATACTTCTTGAACACCAGCTTGTCAGGCGTATTACGCTTGTTCTTGGTGGTGGTGTAGTAATGACCAGTGCCTGCGCTGGAAACCAGCTTGATTTTCTCACGAATACCTTTAGCCATGATTTATGCTCCTGCTAAGTTAGCTATCTCGACTTAAAAAGATTGACCGCTGGCGCGCAGATCAGCCAGAACGGCATCAATGCCTTTCTTGTCGATAATACGCATGCCTTTTGCAGAAACACGCAGGCGCACAAAGCGCTTTTCACTTTCAACCCAGAAGCGCTTGTGGTGCAGGTTAGGCACGAAGCGACGACGGGTTTTATTCTGAGCGTGGGAAACATTGTTCCCGGTAACCGGGCGCTTGCCGGTAACCTGACAAACCTTGGACATGTGGATGGCCTCTCAAACCGTCTCTTAAACCAAAATCACCAGCCATGAGGCCGGAAAACTTAACTGAATTCCAGTGTCTGCTTCGGGCAGATCTGCCCATGGTTACAGAGTCAAGAGACCTTCAAGACTCATCAGCAGCTACCCTCATACAAAGATCGGGCTTTATACCAGAATTGGACGCCGCTTGCAAATTCCATCAGGACTACGGATTATGCTTAGCCCCCGCAAAATCAGCAATCCCAAGGCATTTTAGCTATTTCTCGACTATCTTGACGAGAGGCTTGACGAGCAGCTTGACAGAAAAGCTCAACAAGAAGGCTGTCAGCAAAGCCAGGCTGACATTGTTAACGCAACCAGACACTGTTTAATCGGCTCATTGCCAATAGAGCAAACGCAACTTTATACAGCGGTATTGATCGATGTCACCCAAAAGTTGTCACTGCGGAAAACCAATGATAGTAGGTCGTGGTGATCAATTTATTCTGGCCCATAAGCATTGACAGTTATGGTAAGTAGTTGGCCAAATTGAATCGTATATTTCTGGCTAAGTGGGCAGTTGCTATGCAAGGCGCAACGTAGGGAGCATAGCCGTAGCTATGTGACCGGAGTTGCAACGGCGCAGAGTGACTGACAACTTAGTCAGAAATATATGATTTCATTTGGTTAACTACTTATAACCCGGCAAATCAGGTGGGACAGTTTGCCGTACTCAATTCCAGTGACAGAGGAATATCATGGACCGCTTTACCGATTTTCGAGCCATCATCGTTAATCAGGTTCAATCGCTTCTGGCAAAGCGCATGTCAACCAAAGAATATGAGCAAATACAGGCGCTTGCTGATGCCTATTACCGGGGAGTTGCCAGCAAAGACCTGACCCGGATCAATACCGATGACTGCTATGGCGCACTCCTCTGCCTGTGGCAGTTTCTACAGGCCCGGCAGCCGGAACAAATCAAGATCCGCGTCTACAACCCGGAACCGGAAACCCACCACTGGCACTCCACACACAGCATTGTTGAAATTATCACGGATGATATGCCCTTTCTGGTGTCTTCTGTGTTGATGGAGCTTGATCGTCAGAAAATAAAAGTTTACAGCCTGAATCACCCCACCCTTCGATTAGAAAGAGACAGCACAGGTCAGCTGCAAGGCATCAGCACGCTACAGGCAGAAATAACCGAGGCCGTTATTCGGGTTGAAATAGACCGCCAACCGGAACAACTGGATTTAGAAAAAGTCGCTGCCGGTATCCGGGATATCGTTGCGGATGTTCATAAAGTGGTTTCTGACTGGGAGGCAATGCAAACCAGGCTGGATGACGCCATTCAATGGTGTCAAAGCCACCCTGTTCCATTACCGGATGTTGAACAGAAAGAAGCGCTTGCTTTTATGAAGTGGCTGAAAAAAGACAATTTTCTGTTCATCGGCTTTCGCTATTACGAGATCATCCATGGGTCAAACACACTAAGACTACGCGCCAACAGCAAAACCGGTCTGGGGACATTTCGGGAGGGCCCCCATCAGCATCCGGTAGAGCAAGAGCTGTCCCCCTATATTGCCTCACAAATTCAGGCACCTGAGTTACTGGTTATCACCAAATCCATCAGCCGCTCAACGGTTCATCGACCCGCACACCTGGACTATATCGGGATAAAACAATTTAACGATGCCGGTGTAGTCACCGGGGAATGGCGTTTTTTCGGACTGTTTTCGTCAACCGCCTACAACGTCCCGCTGGATGACATCCCGCTGATACGAAAGAAAGTGGCCAGGCTTTTAAAAAGCAACAGTTGCCCGATAAACAGCCATCGGGGTAATGCCCTTCGCCACATTATTCATAACTATCCAAGGGACGAGCTCCTGCAGGCAAGTTTTAAACAACTTAAGACCGTCATTAACGGGATTCTTGACTGCCATGAATTGCGGCAGTTGAAAGTATTCCTTCGTCCCGACCCCTATGACCGCTTTATTACGGTGCTTATTTACGTATCCAGAGATAATTTCAACACAGAACTTCGCTTACAGATGCAACAGATCCTGCTCAGTGAGTTGAGTGGCAACAGTATTGATTTCAATGTTCAGCTATCGGAAAACCCAATGGCGCAATTGCAATTTACCGTGCATTGTCGTCATGCCAGCCAGCAGGATATCGATGTTGAACGGCTGGAAGCCATGATTCACGAAGCGATGCTGAACTGGACAGATTACCTGCAACAGGCGTTAAAAGAGGCATTTGGCGAGGCTTCGGGTAACCGGCTGGCACAATGTTATCTGCAGGCATTTCCCGCCGCGTACCGGGAGGATGTTACCCCCCGACAGGCAGTAGCAGACATTCAACGTCTGGAATCGATAAAAGACAGTCATCAGATAAAAACCAGTCTCTACCGTCCGGTTACCGACCATTATCGGTGGCACTTCCGGGTGCTGGGTAAAGGGCCTCTCCTGGCACTCTCAGATGTACTTCCCATTCTTGAGCAAATGGGCGTCCGGGTTCGCAGCGCAAGGCCTTACGCCATCAGCCCCTACCGTCAGGAAAATGCCTGGGTGCTTGATTTCAGTATCGAGCCTGATGGCCATGATAACGCTCTGACAGCCAAAATAAACCCGCCGGACGTTGACAACTCAAACCAGACCAACCTTGAAGATACCCATCTGCGGGAGCAGTTCCGGGAGGTGTTTAATCGCACCTGGAAGGGGGATATGGAGAATGACGGTTTCAACGGCCTGGTGGTTTCAGCCGGTTTGAACTGTGAGCAGGTTGTGCTCATCAGGGCTCTGTCCAAATACCTGATGCAACTGCCAGTGCCCTTCAGCCAGAGCTATATGCAGAAAGTGCTGAACAGTAACCCATCGGTGGTGCGTGAAATCGTAGACCTGTTCAGCATCCGTTTTTATCCGGATTTCCGTGGTGATCGCCTTAACATGGCCAATGCCTGCTCTAACAGGATTTACCAATTGCTGGACAGTGTCGCCAACCTTGATGAAGACCGGATCCTGCGTCACTTTCTCAGTGTTATCGAGGCCATGTTGAGAACCAGCGCCTATCAGAAACAGGGGGAGCCAAAAGGTTATCTGTCGTTCAAACTGCAACCGGAAAAGATTCCAACCTCACCTCAGCCAAGGCCCATGTTTGAAATATTTGTCTACTCGCCTCGCTTTGAAGGCATCCATATGCGCTGTGGGAAGATTGCCAGGGGAGGATTACGATGGTCAGACCGGATGGAGGATTTCCGCACCGAGATTCTGGGGCTGGTCAAAGCCCAGATGATCAAAAATGCCATTATTGTTCCCCACGGGGCCAAAGGGGGCTTTGTCACCAAAAATCTCCCGGCCAATGGCTCCAGGGAGGAAATACAGGCGGAAGGGATTGCATGTTATCGAGCATTTATCTCCGGACTTCTGGATCTGACCGATAACCTGCAGGGCGGAAACATCATCCCTCCTGAAAAGGTTATACGCTACGATGATGACGACCCTTACCTTGTGGTGGCAGCGGACAAAGGCACCGCCAGCTTTTCCGATATCGCCAACGATGTATCCCAATCCTATGGGTTCTGGCTGCGGGATGCGTTTGCCTCTGGTGGCAGCCAGGGCTATGACCATAAAAAAATGGGGATCACTGCCCGGGGTGCCTGGGAGTCGGTAAAAAGGATCTTCAAAGAGCGTGAAATCGATACTCAGACCCGGGATTTTACGGTCATCGGTATTGGTGATATGTCCGGTGATGTATTTGGCAATGGCATGCTACTTTCCAACCATATTCGTCTGATCGCCGCCTTTAACCACCAGCATATCTTTATTGATCCTGATCCGGATATTTCAGTCAGTTTCAATGAGCGTCAGCGCCTGTTTAATTTACCCCGGTCCTCCTGGGACGATTACGACCGCAGCAAACTATCAGAAGGTGGTGGCGTATTCAGTCGCCAGCTGAAAAGCATTCTTTTGAGCAAGCAGGCCAGAACCGCACTGGCAACGGATAAAACCATTCTGTCGCCTGCGGAACTTATCCAGACAATTCTGAAAGCACCAGCGGATCTGTTGTGGAATGGCGGGATTGGCACTTACATAAGAGCCTGCAGTGAAAGCAATGCCGATGTCGGGGACCGGTCCAATGATAATGTCAGGATCAGTGCCAGTGAACTGAATACCAGTGCGGTAGGGGAGGGCGGAAACCTGGGCCTGACTCAGTTGGCAAGAATTGAATTCTCCAGCAGGGGCGGCCTGATCAACACCGACGCCATAGACAACTCAGGGGGGGTCAACAGCTCAGACCATGAAGTCAACATCAAGATTCTGCTCAATCAGATGGTGGATGATGGTGACATAACCATAAAGCAGCGTAATAGTCTGCTGGCCAGTATGACCGATGAGATCGCCAGGCTGGTTCTCAGGCATAATTTTTTACAGAGCCAGAGGCTAAGCCTGAGCCTGCAACAGAATGTTCTGCTGTTTAATGACCATCGCTTTCTGATCAGAAATCTCGAACAAAAAGGGCGTCTTAACCGGGCTCAGGATGGCCTGCCATCGGATACAGAAATTAAAGCCAGGGTGAAAGCCGGTGAAGGCCTTACCCGGCCAGAAATAGCCATTCTTTTGTCCCATACCAAGCTGGAGCTGTTTGAATCCCTGGTCTCGGCCAATGTGGCTGATGACCCGATACTGGCGGCAAAACTGCTGGACTATTTTCCATCACAGCTGCGCAACCAGTTCCCTGATCAGATCAAACATCATCCATTAAAAACTGAAATACTGGCGACCCATCTCAGCAACGAGGTTGGCAACCGGATGGGAGCAACGTTTATTGAGTATATCCATCAGGAAACCCGACAGTCGGAGCTTAATTGTGTCCGGGCATTTATGGCGATAAAAGAGATCTTTTCCATTCCATCCATCTGGGATCAATTTGAAAGCCTGGGTTTTGATGTCAAAGATGATATCCAGAGAGTTGAACTGTTTCGAATACAGCAGCATATCGAAAAAGCCTGCATCTGGTTGCTGAAGAATCATGGCTGCCCTATGGATATAGAGTCGCTCATCAGTAACTATAAACCGGGCGTCTGTGCCGTCAGCGGACAACTGGCGGAGCTGCTGGGAGAGGAAGATTGTGCCTGGCTGGGTGGCAGGGTTACCCGGCTTCAGGAAGCACAGCTGCCGCAAACGCTGGCGGAAACCTGTGCGAGCCTTCGATATCTTTATTACGTACTGTTTATGGTCAGTGTGGCGAATGAATATCAATTTACCGTTATTGATGTGGCCTCTGTCTTTTTTGCCCTTGAAGATTATCTGTGCCTGCCCTGGTTAAGAGAACGTATTCGTCAACTGCCGGTTAACGACCTCTGGCAACGCAAGGCACAATCTTCCCTGAAAGATCAGCTGGATCAAACCCTCAATGATAATTGTATTCATGTTCTGACCCATTCACAGGGAAAGCCGGAAGAGCGCCTTAAGCGGTGGCTGGAAAAAAATGCTGAGCTGATTGATCGCTGGAAAGCGACAATCCGGGAAATACAATCCGCCAGAGAGCAAAACCTTGCCATGCTGTCAGTAGCGGTACAGGAACTGTCGCTTATTGCTTCAAGCTAAGGGGCTTGTCCAATTTGCTGAATGCCTCGTGGAGTAACTGGTCAATAGAGAGATTATCATGCAAGCAACAACAAAGGTGCTGGACGGTGGTTGCGCAAGCCAGGTGACAGTCAGTTCCTCCAATACAACCCAAAGTGACAGTAACGGACAAAAATCACCCCTTCCCGGACCACAAAATTATGGTGTATGGAAAGTTGAGCGCCGCTGCCCACTGGATAAAAAAATCAAGTGTTTGTTGTGGGGGAAGGGCCCCTCGTTATCGGGAAAGTGTTATCAAGTGTCTTACAGAGTATAAATTGCTGCCTGAAACACCGGCAAAATCAGGTTGTGGTTTAAGCGTCCAAACAGCGGGGCAGACACCTGAGACAGAGATAAAGAAATGAAAAATACAGGCGCAAAAAAAAACGGTCATCAGGGGAAGATGACCGTTTCATGACGTCTCTATTGTTACAGCAACATCGACAAAGTACACAGCTAAGGGTTTATCGCGATCCGGGTGACTCAGCATCCCATGGAAGTAATCAACCAAGCCCACCTCACAGGTTATTTAACGGTCAACAAAGGCCATTCTTTAGACTCGGTTGGATAAAAAATTTGGCAGAAAAAAAGCCAGCATCCGGGGGAAGGATACTGGCTATATAGCTTCGGCTACAGGGGAGCAGCCTACCACTCAAGTTAATGTCAACACAAAACACACAGTGAGCAACGAGAAATCAGAATCGAACTACTGCCTTTTTCTCATCCTCATATACTCAGACAAGCAAAATTCCAAAAAGTTCCCTGAAAAATAAAAAAAATTTAAAAAAAACCAGCATCCTGAAAAAGGACACTGGCTTTACACGATAGATGCGGGGAAACATATACCGCTTCAACATCAACAACACTTAACACACAAGGAGCAACTCATTTGAGACTCACTATATGAGACAAGCAATATGGTAATAAAGTTCCACCGTTTACAAAAAACTTACAAATAGAAGGAACCCATCAAATACATTGAAACCGTGTACTAATGGGCTTCATCCCAGTTATCCCCAATACCGGCTTCAACCAAGAGTGGAACACTGAGCTCGGCAGCACTGGACATCTGCACTTTTATCCCTTCAACAACGGCCTCAACACTCTCATTGGCAACTTCAAGCACCAGTTCGTCGTGGACCTGCATAATGACACGGGCATCAAGCCCCGACGCTTGCAGCCACTCATCAACCCTGATCATTGCCTTCTTGATAATATCTGCGGCAGTGCCCTGCATAGGTGCATTGATCGCTGTTCGCTCAGCACCCTGACGGCGCATACCGTTTCTGGCATTGATTTCCGGCAGATACAGACGACGACCCAATATTGTCTCCACATACCCCTTTTCCCGTGCGAAGTTTTTGGTTGTTTCCATGTACCTTAAAACACCCGGATAACGTGCAAAGTAAAGGTCGATATATTCCTGTGCCGATTTCCTGGATACCCCCAGCTGTTTCGCGAGTCCGAAGGAAGACATGCCGTAGATCAAACCAAAGTTAATGGCTTTGGCACTTCGTCGCTGATCACCCGTTACCTCATCAAGCGCCACGCCAAAGACTTCAGCCGCCGTCGCCTTATGGATATCCAGCCCATGGGCAAAAGCATCCAGCAGGCCTTTATCCCCAGAGAGATGTGCCATGATTCGCAGCTCAATCTGGGAGTAATCTGCCGCCACCAGCTGGTAACCTTCCGGTGCAATAAATGCCTGTCGCACCCGACGACCTTCCGGGGTTCGAATGGGAATATTCTGCAGGTTAGGATCCGAGGAGGATAGTCGTCCAGTGGCGGTGACTGCCTGATGATAAGAGGTATGGATACGACCCGTCGCCCCATTAATCATCTGCGGAAGTTTCTCGGTATAGGTGGACTTGAGCTTGCTTAAGCTACGATGCTCAAGAATCAGCTTGGGTAATTCATAGTCCAGGGCAAGCTCCTGCAAGACCTCTTCAGCAGTTGATGGCTGACCCTTGGGCGTTTTCTTGATAACCGGCAGTTGCAGCTTATCAAACAGAAGCTCCTGCAACTGTTTGGGTGATGATAAGTTAAATGCCTGTCCTGCCACATCGTGGGCTGCTTGCTCCAGTTCCTTGAGACGCTGGCCAATCTCCAGACTCTGTTGTTTAAGCAGGACACCATCCACCAGGGCACCATGGCGCTCAATACGTGAAAGAATATCCACCAGCGGCATTTCTACTTCCCGGAACACCGCCGTCAACGAAGGCTCAGCCTGCAACTGCTCCCAGATGGCAAGATGGAGACGTAACGTAATATCCGCATCTTCTGCCGCATAGGGGCCTGCTTTCTCAAGCTCAATCTGGTTAAACGTCAGTTGTTTAGCACCTTTGCCGGCAATATCCTCATATTTGATGGTTTTATGATTCAGGTAATGCTCAGCCAGGGCATCCATATTGTGCCGGGTGGCGATGGAGTTCAAACAGTAGGACTCAAGCATGGTATCAAAAGCGGCCCCCTTGATTTGAATGTCATATCGGGCCAGCACGCTCTGGTCGTACTTAAAGTTCTGACCTACTTTCTGTTTTGCCGGGTCTTCCAGCAAAGGCTTGAGTTTTTCCAGTACCCAGTTTCTCTCCAGCTGGGCTGGTGCTCCCAGATAATCATGGGCAACCGGCACATAAGCCGCCTTGCCGGGTTCAATGGCAAATGAAACACCCACCAGTTCAGCCACCATGTAATCCAGGCTGGTGGTTTCGGTATCAAACGCAAACAGTTCTGCCGATTCCAGCTGTGCTATCCAGTTAAGAAACTCGGTCTCCTCAGTCACCACTGAATACTCACCGGTAGCACCTGATGTTTGTTCGTCAGATTCATTGCCATTGGAAACAGAGCCTTCTTTCTCCAGCTCGGCAATCAACGTCCTGAATTCGTACTCTTTAAACAGCGCTAACAGTTGCTCTTTATCAAGGGGCTGCATTTCCAGACTTTCAATGGAAACCGGCAGCTCTACATCGGTTTTGATGGTGGCTAGCTGCCGGGATAACAACACAATATCCTTGTGCTCGGTGAACTTCTCAGCAAAGTTTTTGCTCCCCCGAAAACCAAGCGCAGCCACTTCATCCAGCCGCCCGGCAATCTCATCGATACTGCCGATGCCATTAAGCAGAGCCAATGCTGTTTTCTGACCAACACCCGGCATACCCGGGATGTTATCGCTGCTATCGCCCATCAATGCCAGATAGTCAATAATCAGGCTGGCAGGAATACCAAACTTACTCTCAACCCCCCGTTGATCGGTATACGCATCATTCATGGTATCAATCAGCGACACATGCTCAGTCACCAGCTGGGCAATATCCTTATCGCCCGTGGAAATGATGGTGTTGATCTTTTTCTCGGTTGCCTGTCTGGCCAGCGTTCCAATCACATCATCCGCCTCAACACCTTCAATCATTAACAGAGGCAGGCCAAGCGCACGAACAATGTGATGTATGGGTTCTATTTGTGAGCGCAAGTCGTCCGGCATTGGTTTCCGGGTGGCTTTGTACTCGCTGTACAGGTCATGGCGGAAGTTTTTTCCCCTGGCGTCAAAAATGACTGCAACATGGCTATCCTGATACTGACGCATCAGACTGCGCAACATGTTTGTCATGACCCGGATAGCGCCCGTTGGTCGACCATCAGCCGTGCGCAGATTGGCCCGCTCAGAAGCATGAAAGGCACGATAAAGGTAAGATGAGCCGTCGACGAGTATGAGTGGCGGCGTACTGGCTTGTTCTGACATGGATTACGGACTCACTTACGATTCTGGGTAACTGGGTATAGAATGCTCCCCAGCAGTTTAATGGTTTCCACCGCAATTATCATGAGGCTCCTGATGAAACCCTTGATAAAAAGAGCGCAGTTGGGTCTGGTTTTCTTACCTTTGTTTCTTTTTGGCTGTGCGGCTCACAGTCCGCAAGGTTCAAAGCCGGAGCAGCCAACAGTCCATACAGATTCATCCAGGGCCCAGAGAGCGGTTGTGTTTGCTGATGAAGCCATTAAAAAGATTCCCAGACACCTGCGCCCTGAAGCGCTGGAGAACAGGGATGACACATCGGTAGTGATTCGTGCCGGTGATTCCAGAACTTATAAAGAGTACCGGGTCGGTGGCCAGCTTTATGCCATTCAGGTAATTCCCAAGGCAGGTAAGCCCTACTACCTGATTGCCTCAGATAATGAAGGCAACCCCATTGATCCAACAAAACGTATCCTGTTAGTGCCTTCATGGACCATTTTTGAGTGGCACTGAGTACCGACAGAACCATAGATATAACCATCCAGGAACAGGGACTTCATGTCTGTTTATACCCATTTGACACAACAGGATATCGAGCAACTTCTAACTCGTTATGACCTGGGTAACTTAACGTCCTTCCAGGGCATTGAAAGTGGCGTTGAGAATACCAACTACTTTCTGGATATTGATGACAAGGGCAATCACCAGCGCTATGTATTAACCCTCTTTGAGTATCTGCCCGCCGACACGCTGCCATTTTTTATCCAGTATACGGATGAGCTTAAAGCCTTCGGCCTGCCGGTGCCCAACCCGATTCGGGATAAGAGTGGCGTTGCTCTCCAGTCGGTAAAAGACAAACCGGCGCTGATCGTGCAATGCTTTGCCGGGCAGCACCCTGACGCCGGAAACCTCTCTCTGGACCAATGCCAGCAGATTGGTACGATGCTGGCAAAAATCCATAAGGCAGGACAAGGTTCCTCCCTTTATCAGGAGAACCAGCGGGGGCTTTCCTGGCTTGATGCCCAGCAGAAAAGACTCATTCCATTACTTGGCCAGGATGATGCCCACTTTATGGCTGAGCAATGGCAAAACATCTCTGACGCTTTGCAAGCATTTGACAATCTGCCAACCGGGCTGATTCATGGCGACCTGTTTCATAATAATGTACTGTTTGATCAGGGCATAATCTCAGCCGTAATCGACTTCTATCAGGCCTGTAATGACTGGCTGATCTATGATTTGGCCGTCACAATAAACGACTGGTGTATTACCGATAGCCTTGAACTGGATGATCAGCGTACTAAAGTATTGATGGATGCCTATGCACAGGTTCGCCCTTTTACTGAGGATGAGAAAAAAGCCTGGCCATTAATATTGCAACTGGCAGCCTTCAGGTTCTGGATATCCCGACTGGTTACGTTTATTTATCCGGAAACAACGATGGATCAACAACACCAAGGTAGCCTGATTCGACAATTTCTTGATCCAAATGAATTTAAGGAAATGCTTCGATTAAGGATCAAACACGCAGATGACCTGTTAAATCTGCCTGGATGAATTAGAATAACACCACCCTGAAAACAGAGTGGTGCCGTTTTTAATTAAAAAATGTAGGTGCTATTAGCCAAAATCACTTCTACAGATATACCCAGTGAGTCTTATATGGTTTATCTTCTAAGCACGAGTGATTGAATGCTCTAACGTGCAGATTTACATGCGAGATGCTTGGCTGAGTGCACTTGAAATCCATTGATTAATGCTTTGACCACTCACCTGGGCTGCTGTGGCAATCGAGGCATGGAGTTCCGGGGGAATACGAAGCGTTAATTTTCCAGAGTATGGCTGTTGAGGTTCTTTGCCAACAGCGTTACAAGTTTCAAGATAATCTTCGACCGCTTCCTGAAAAGCATTTTTAAGCTCTGTTACTGACTCACCATGAAACCCAACCCGGTCTTTTATGCCCGCAATATGACCAACAAAACATTCGTCATCATCACTATATTCCAGGATGGCTGAATATCCTTTGTGTGTCATTGTATTCATGGCTTAACTCCAATTCTGCTTAGAAAGTCCCGTGCATCTTTCACTTGATAAGGCTTTGCCTCTTTTTTAGGGTGAGGCCTATGGAAGGTTCCAATATTCCCCATCTTTATGAAATCTTACGCGAGAACCACGACCTTCAATAACTTCAGCCCCAACAGCTATGAAGAGAGATTCAATGGCTCTCCACTCTAACTGCCTGGGGTTTGATTCCTGGTAAATCGCAATAAGCGTTTTTCGGTGTTTGGCATTCATAGAGGACACTAAAAGTATGGTATCATAAAATGATACCATTCATTGAGTTTTCTGAGACATAACGCGCATAACATGATGTTTGAAGCTTGCCACGGCCCGATGCTCTATCATTAGCTCCCTAGGAGGCTGTCCGAGCCAAATATCAATATTCACGCAAAACTGTTATATTGTAACAAATATTAATGGCATCTGTTATGCGCAAAACGAATACACCTTATATTCAACACAACCATAAAGCCTGTATTCAGCAGGCTTTAACGGAAGCTCGTGTCATTTGCCATAATCGTGGTGTCCGTCTGACCCCCCTCAGAGAAAGGGTGCTGGAACTGGTTTGGCAGAGCCATTGCCCGGTCGGAGCCTATGAAATACTGGCAGAGCTAACTCAGGGGGAATCAAAACCGGCTCAGCCCCCTACCGTATACAGAGCCCTGGACTTCCTTCAGGAACAGGGACTGGTACATCGCCTGACATCCATTAATGCTTACCTTGGTTGCAGCCGACCCAATACGCCACATAACAGCTGCTTTCTGATCTGTACCCAATGCCGGACCACCATTGAAATTGAACACCCGACCATTGAACATTCCCTGGAAGACTGTGCCAGTGAACACGGCTTTATCATTGCGGATGCCTCAATAGAGCTGGCTGGTTTATGCACCAACTGCAAAACGAATTGAATAATCACATATTATGAATCAACCATTAATAGAGTTGAGCAATATCTGGATGAAGTTCCAGAACAGAGAGGTACTGACCGGGATCAACCTGCAGGTGAATCCCGGTGAAATCGTTACCCTGATAGGCCCGAACGGTGCAGGAAAAACCACCCTTGTACGGGTAGCCCTTGGATTACAGGAACCCACATCCGGCCAGCGCTCCGTCAGAAAAGGGCTGCGCATTGGCTACATGCCGCAAAAGCTTCATATTGATGACTCCATGCCACTGACGGTCAACCGGTTCCTTAGGCTGACCGGTTGTCGTTTAACCGCCGTTCACGACGCCCTTGGGCGAACCGGCGTCAGCCATGTGCTCCAGTCTCCCCTGCAATCCCTGTCGGGTGGTGAGCTGCAAAGGGTTCTGCTGGCCCGGGCACTGCTGCATAAACCACATCTTCTGGTGCTGGATGAACCGGTGCAGGGGGTTGATGTCACCGGACAAAAGGAGCTTTACCAGCTGATCACGGAGATTCGCAACGCGTCCAGAGACCGGGAGCACTGTGCCGTGCTGATGGTGTCCCACGACCTCCATCTGGTTATGGCATCCACCGATAAAGTCATTTGCATCAATCAACACGTCTGCTGCTCCGGCCATCCTCACCAGGTTAAGCAACACCCGGCGTACCTTCGCCTGTTTGGTGGAGCGTCAGACGAACTGGCGGTATATACTCACCATCACGACCACCATCATGGCGTTGACGGGCATATTCTTGAGCCACAAAGCCCTGTATCTGAAGGAAAGCAATGATGCCGGATATTCTCTTATCTGCCTTACTGGCAGGCTATGGCGTGGCTCTGCTGGCAGCACCACTGGGCTGCTTTGTGGTCTGGCGGCGCATGGCCTATTTCGGCGATACCCTCTCTCACTCTGCTCTGCTGGGGGTTTCACTGGGGCTGATGCTGGATATCAATATCAACCTGGCCGTTATCGCCAGTTCACTGATGATCGCCGCTATCCTGGTCAGCTTCCAGGAAAAACAACAAGTGGCTTCCGACACCCTGCTGGGAATCCTTGCCCACAGTTCGCTATCCATTGGTCTGGTCACCGTCAGCTTTGCGGATAATGTTCGGGTAGATATGATGTCCTATCTGTTCGGTGACCTGCTGGCAACCGGCCCCTCGGACCTTTACTGGATTTACGGAGGAGGTGCCCTGGTTCTGGCGACGCTGGCATGGCTCTGGAAACCGTTGTTGTCCATGTCTGTTCATGCCGAGCTGGCCCAGGTGGAGGGCATTCCGGTCAGGAAACTCAGAATGACACTAACCCTGCTAATGGCCCTGGTGATCGCCGTAGCCATGAAGATAGTCGGTGTTCTGCTGATTACCTCCCTGATGATTATTCCGGCAGCGACCGCCCAGCGACTGGCGCGCACACCAGAGCAGATGGTGATTGTTTCAGCGCTGCTTGGCATCCTTGGTGTGTCCGGAGGCCTGGCGGCTTCATGGTTTCTGGACACGCCTGCTGCCCCTTCAGTGGTTGTGGCCAGCTTTTTACTTTTTTTAATCACCCGGTTGATAAAAAGAAAGTAATAATAAAACCTGAGTCCGCAAGTTCACAATACAGAAATCTGTTCGAAAAGCCTGCTGCTCAAGGCTTTTCGTGTAAATTCACGGCAAAGTCAGGCAAACCTGATGAATATATCCTCTACAGCTAACACTATGTCTCTCCCTGCACGAACAGCGAACAACAGTATGGAGAAAAACAGCAGCGGCTCATTTGCAGGCAGGGAAACAAATCATGCAAAGACGATCAAGCTTTATATAAAGGAACCGTTTACTCTGACACGTCAGTCATTAATAAATCCGGCTATTTCCAACAAAATAACACTCCAAATCTTTCAAATTGGGGATAAAACTGATGTCTCAATTTGTGGTGACGGTGCTGATGAATACTTAATGTCACTTTTTCAAGACAAAGACGACAAGATTTCTTTTGTTGTCAAAGATCAGGATGAAACAGAGTGTGAATATCAGCCTCCAGTCACCTGGGGAAAAAGATTTGTAAAGTGGATTTCACAAGGGGCTCGTTACTGTACGACTTCCGAAGATAGCGAGTATTTGATTCCAACATGCCATCAGTTTGAACGTTTTTTACACTGTGGATCAGAAAAATACAATATCAAAATCCCTATGAACTATTATCCCTCAACAGTAGTCACTGATATAAAAATAGTTGAGCCATTTAGCTATCTGAATTTGTCGGATACATTCACACAAGAATGGATCCATTCCATGACCTACATAGGCTCCGGTTTCTGCATTGGTAAATTTGGCACAGGTTCCATTGCCATCCAGACTGTTGAAAACTCTATGTTGTATTGGAGCAATAAAGACCGTGAAAGCCCCAGGCCAATTACATTACGCACTGGTAAACTGAGTTAAAGCTTTATGAGAATTTCACCCTGACCAAAATTTAGGCAGGAAGTAACGAGAGAAGTTATGAAAATAAATTTTCCAAATATTTCTGAACACAGCGAATATGCTCAATCGTTTGCCCGGTTACAGATTTCACCCAAAAATTTTGTCTCAACTGAACAGGATCCAGTTGAATCCGTTGATATTGATGAAGGAAAACATTATCTGGTCTGCGTTGAGCACGGCTTTAGAAAAATTGGCATACTGCCTGCGGATATCCAAATATTACTAAAAAGAGATCTTGATATTAGTACTTCAGGGGTAGCTTCTCAAAAAGCACTGAAAAAAGCCGAACCAGCTTCGCAGCAGCCCAGTGTTTCCGTGGAACAACGTCCTGCAAAAACACCTTCGCCAGAAGAAAATGAGGAGTTAACTTCATGGTTTATTAAAGAAATGGCAGGGAAACTTTTAACCAGAAAAATTCTGGTCATCGAAGAACCATTTCAAGTGAAACCTAAAGTAGGGGAATTGGCAGTATATTTAGGAATGATCAATGATGAAAAAAAAATACCAAGATTTGCCAGAAATACAAAAGTGCTTACAGAAACAACGGATGGATCACTTGCGATGGCTGCCAAAGTGATTACTAATCAACTTTATACTCGGTATTCTGAGGTAACCATTTTAAAGGGCAGTACGACAACAGATAAAATAACTACTTTGAATGCTCCTCTCAAGCGTACATTAGCGGACATTGCTATCGATGTCATCATCACAAAATATCATGACGCTGTTGCGTACAGAAAGGAACTGGCCCGATGGCTGCCAAATCACCCATTAGTAGTCTACATGAAACAGTTGGAAGCTTTAACCACTAAAATTCCTGATTATAAACCGTTGGATGATGAAACAAACAGTAAAACCAATCAACAAAAAAAAGCAATTATTAATTACATCAAAAAAATCAAACAACCATTAATCAATTTGCTAAAGGAACATTATCATCTGCGTTTTATTGAAGCGCACACACCAGAAGAAGATCTCCAGGAAGCGATTGATTATTATCAAAGAAGAACCACCATTCCTGTTCTCGACCTGGCCCAGCTTGATGAGGAATTGTTAAAGCCACACGGTATTGAAACCTTTCTTGATATTCACGCCTTCTTCAAGACACCTTTAATGAATATGAATAAAAAAAATAATTTCAAACATAAAATACGAACGCCTGAGGAAGGTGAAAACTTCACACAATTGGCGAATTTAGCCATTGATCTGGTTTATGAAATCAGTAAATTTATCGAGCTTGAAATGATTCCGACCGATTCTTGACCCATCGTACTTTCGATCAGACCGCTGCCACGTAAAAACTTTTGGTTGGAACTCTCTATTAATTTGCAAAGCCAGCATCCGCTGGCTTTAACATCAAAAAGATTGTAAAAAAGTCAAGACTCAATGACTCTTGTCAATACTTAACAACACAGTCCTGAGCTTACCGGGTTCCAACGGTGGCCGTATAAACCCGTGATAGTGTCCTTGCGGATTAACCAGGGCCAGATTGGCACCGTGATCCACCAGATAAAACTCATCCTCAGGATCAACCACCGGGGTGAACGGGACATTCATCTGAACCGCCAGGTTATAAACACCCGCTATTTCTCCGGTAATGCCGGTGAAGTCCTTATTAAAGTAGGGCACATAGCCTTTCAGTTTGTCAGGGGTGTCTCTTCGTGGGTCCACCGTCACCATCAGGTACTGCATCTCTTTCGCCAGGCTCGGTGACTTCTCCTTGAGCAATGCGTCCAGCTTATTTAACTGACTAAGCGTGGCCGGGCAGATATCAGGGCAGAAGGTAAAACCGAAATAGACCAGGCTCCAGCGCCCCTTAAGATTTTCTGCGACAAATGGCTGGCCGTTATGGTCAACCAGCCCTTCCATGGTGAAAGCCCTGGGTGTTTCAAACACCACCGCTCCCATTTGTTGGAGCTGCTCTTTGGATAACGCTGGCTTGTTGATAAATTTATTCGCCGTCACCCCGAGCACAACAGCGACGGCTGCCAGTAAAATAGTGACCGTCTTTTTCACCCCTTTACTCCTTTCTGTGTCCACAGGGACTCCTTACACCCAGAGATAAAATGAATAGTGGTCCACCAGTAACACCACAAATAACAGCATCAAATAGGTAATTGAAAACCTGAAGGTCTTGATGGCGGCATGAGGTCTGCTGTCACGGAGCAGAACAATGGACCAGTATAAAAAGCGTGCTCCCAGAATGGTTGCACCCACCAGATAGATCACCCCACTCATACCCGTCAGGAATGGCAACAGGGTAACCATAAACATGATGATGGTATAGAGCAGAATATGAAGTTTGGTGTAAGCCTCACCATGGGTAACTGGCAACATGGGAACATCCGCTTTGGCGTACTCCTCCTTGCGATGGATTGCCAGGGCCCAGAAGTGAGGGGGCGTCCAGGCAAAAATAATCAGTACCAGCAAAAGGCCATGGCCTTCAAACTGTCCGGCCACGGCAGTCCAGCCGAGCAGGGGAGGAGCCGCCCCGGCCAAACCACCAATAACAATATTCTGTGGTGTTGCCCGTTTCAGAATCAGCGTATACACCACTGCATAGCCCATCAGGGACGCGAATGTTAACCAGGCGGTCAGAGGATTAACCAGCACAAACAGCATGGCCATTCCCAGCGAACCAATAATAAAGGCAAAAATGACCGCCTGGAGCGGTTCAACCCGACCAGTGGCCACCGGACGATTATGGGTTCTCGCCATCACCGTATCGATCTGTCGGTCAACGACATGATTGATCACTGCTGCGGCACCGGCACACAGAGCAATGCCCAGGTTACCAAAGAACAGAATATCCAGCGGTACCCAACCGGGTGTTGCCAGGTACATACCAATAACCGACGTTAAGATCATCAGCGCGACCACCTTAGGCTTGGTCAGCTCAAGATAATCCTTCCAGTGGGCACTCCCTGCCGGTAATACATTACTTTGACTCATGCTCAGCCCTCTCTTTCCTGCAAATCCTGCAAACTGTTGTTCAAACCACTTTTCTTAAGAGCACCGCCGAATAAGAAGTAGTTATAGGCCACCAGTGATAACAACAACAAGGCACCTCCCAGGTTATGGGCTACGGCAATGCTCAGCGGCAGGCTCCAGATGATATTGCTCAGGCCAAGAGCCACCTGGACCGTCAACATAACCATAACCAGCAGCATCAGTTTTCGAACCGTTGATCCTACAGAACCGCCAACCCTGAAAGACACCCTGAGCGCAATAAGCATTTGCAACGTCAGCAATATTACTATCAGTATTGCTCCTACTCTGTGGGCAAAATGTATGGCGGTTCTGGCCTCAGCATGCAGCTGCCCACCCAGATAATTCGGACCAATGTCCTGCCCGACATCAAATCCCTCTGCAAAATTCATGGGCGGGAGCCACTGCCCCTGACACATTGGCAGATCAGGACAGGCAAGGGCTGCATAGTTAGAGCTGGTCCAACCACCCAGACTGACCTGACCAACCACCAATACCAGACTGAATACTGCCAGCCACTTCAGAAACAGGAACGGCTTATCCGGCACCTTTTCTCGATGCACACCAGACAACCTCAACGTTAAGAGAAACAACAGACTGAAGGTGGCAAAACCACCCAGTAAATGAGCAGTTACAACCTGAGGCCATAGTTTTAGTGTGACGGTCCACATACCAAAAGCGGCCTGCAGGGTAATCAGTGCAAGGATCAGAATGGGCAGCTTGAACGGCTGGCCCGGCTCACGCCGGTATCTGAATGCCTGAATAACAATCATCAACACCAGGAGCATCAGCGAGCCGGCCACATAACGGTGGATCATCTCTGCCCACCCCTTATCAACTTCAACCGGGGCCTCCGGAAAGAGTGACTCGGCATGGGCAATCTCCTGCTGAGTATCCGGCACAGTCAGAAAACCATAACAGCCGGGCCAGTCAGGACAGCCCAGCCCGGCATGCACCAGCCTGGTATAGGCACCCACACCAACCACAATGCTTGCCAGCAGCGTTGCGATCAGCGCCAGATAAAATCCTTTTTTCTTCATTGCCACTCCAGTGAGTTGACTACCCATTACCAACCCTTTTTTTAACCAAAAAATACCACATTAAACAAAAACCAATGACTCAATAATCATTTAGTACCCATTAACCGATATTGGACGCTTTCAGCAGCTTTTGCAGATCTTTCAGCACATCACCACCGGGCTGATCAACCCGGTATCCCATGATCAGATTACCCAGCGGATCAATGATAAAAATACGGTTCTCTGGCCAGTGCTTAAGGCCGAGCGCTGTTTGCACATGGTTTTTGTCCGCGTTCAGCCAGTAAATGCCCGGATGTTCCGTTTCAAGTTCTGAGGAGGGCACCGGTTTTTCCGGAGCAATGTAAAACCGGGTCACCCGTTCAGACTCTTTTCCCAGGGCAATATGCACCTGACGGGTTTTATACAGGCTGGCGACACAATCAGACTCTTCACAACGGGCACTGCCAAACACCACCACTCGCCAGAGGCCCTCTGTTTCTGCGGCATCTACACGCTTTTCACCGTCCTGAAGATGCAGTGCGGCAAACTGGGCGGGTGGTAGTAAAAGCTCGCCTTTATTGCTTCTTCCTTCTGGTATCCATGCCCCGGTAAAGTACATAATCCAGGCCAACCCCATGGCCATGGATGGGATCAAAATGACAAGGGCAAGCTGCAGCCGATTCTTATTCGTGGTTGTCTTGGTCATGATCACCTCACACGTCATGCTTGTTCTTAAGTAGTTGGCCGAATGGAATCTTATTTTCTGGCTAAGTGGGCAGTTACTATGCAAGGCACAACGTAGGGAGCATAGCCGTAGCTATGTGACCGTAGTTGTAACGCCGCAGAGTGACTGTCCACTTAGTCAGAAAATATGATTTCATTTGGTTAACTACTTATGGTTCTTACCTGAGCGGATCATCTGGAACCCATACAGCAAGAGCAGGACCAGTGCCATGGCAAACCATTGAAAGGCGTACCCCAGGTGCTTCTCTGATTTCAGATTAATCACCATTGGGCGCATCTGTTCAGCACCCGGCTGACCCGCTCTGAGCACCATGTAAAAATCCGGCGTCGTGCTCTCTATGGCTTCCGATATTTTCAGTGAGTCAAACGCCTGGATGCGTTTCGGCCAGCCTTCTTCCCAGATGTCTTCCGCCAGCATAAAGGGTTTGCCCAAGGGCTTATACGCAAAGCCGGTCAGTATCAGATGCTCCGGATCTGTCATCACCTCCGGCAGTCGTTCCCGATCACCAGCGACAATCCAACCCCGGTCAATCAGCAACCATGCTCCGTCATCGGTCAGAAACGGAATGAACAGCTCATACCCGGCCTCGCCCTGGAAAACCTGATTATCCAAAAGGAAGTAGCGATCCGGGTCAAACCGGCCGCTCACCGTAAAAGGGAGATACAACGGATCTTCGTGACGTTGAGCCTGGGAAAGTGACAACGGCTCAAGAGCATGGCGAGACTCATAAGCCTGCTCCAGCATCAACTTTTGCTCGTAACGTGATAGCTGCCAGAAGCCCAGACTCACCAGTACCGGCAGGGTGGCAATCACTAACAGGGTCAACTTCAATCTGAATCCAAACATCAAGTGAACGGTCTTCTATGCTATTGTGTCCCAGAAAGTGCGGAAAATACTGAGTTCATCTCAGGAGTTTGCCTTGTGGATAACTTTCTTGAGCCAGGAATATGTGGATAAAATTCGTCGTTATTGTTCTTTTTATTGCCGTGGTTATCAGTCTGGGTACCGGCTTTTATTTTTTGCTGACTGAGAAGAAGAGTTCGCCCAAACTGCTGAACTCCCTGAAAGTTCGTATCGGTCTCACTGTTTTGATTATGGTGATTATTGTCGCCGCCTGGCTTCATGGAGATATCCACAGCCAGGCACCCTGGTTGTATCGATAACCGTTAAATCAGATAAACGAAAATAAACAGTCCAACCCATACCACATCTACAAAGTGCCAGTACCAGCTGGCGGCTTCAAAGGCAAAATGGTTATCTGCCTCAAAATGTCCCTGAAAAACCCGGACAAGCATCACCGCCAGCATAATGGCTCCCAGTGTTACATGTGCACCGTGAAAACCGGTCAACAAGAAGAAGGTTGAGCCATAAATACCAGCACTGAGGGTCAACCCCAGTTCGTTATAGGCCTCGATGTACTCTTCAACCTGGAAAAACAGGAATGCGGTGCCGAGCACCAGCGTCAGGATCAACCACAGTTTTATCTTGTAGCGGTAATTAGCGCGCAGTGCGTGGTGGGCCAGTGTCAGTGTGATACTGGAAGCAACCAACAGAAGCGTGTTCAACAGCGGCAGGTGAAAGGGATCCACAACATCAGCAGCGCCAACAAAAAGATCATTGTCCGGATTTACCATCAGTGGCCAGCTCGCAGTAAAATCTGGCCAGAGCATCTCGTGGGTCATCGCCCCTTCACCCTCACCGGCAAGCCAGGGGACGGCCAGAACCCGAACATAGAACAGGGTGCCAAACAGTGCGGCAAAAAACATTACTTCGGAAAAAATAAACCAGAACATTCCCCAGCGGAATGTCCGGTCCATCTGTGGACTGTAAAGCCCGGCCCGGGACTCCTGGATGACATTGCCGAACCAGCCAAACAGCATCCAGGCCATAATCAGGCCACCGGCGTAAAACACATAGTGTGCACTAGAGTCCTTAACACCGGCGCTCATGTCATTCATCATCATGCCGGCCCCGAGAAGGGTCAGAAAAAGTCCAATAGACGCAATGATTGGCCATTTACTCTGGGCCGGAACGTAGTAGGTACCTTCGGTAGCCATAGTACTTTCTTTCACCTCTCCTGATCTGACAGGGAGTACGCCTTTTCTCCCGAACAATCTTCTTTAGAAAATAAAGCTCAAAACACTCAGTTCAAATGGGTTACATCAAACAGCGTATAAGACAAGGTTAGCTTTTTTATATGCTTCGGCAGGTCCTGATCGACGATAATCCGCAGTGGCATCACCTTTTCTTCCCATGGCTGCAACGTCTGTGTGGTAAAACAAAAACACTCGACCTTATGCAGAAAGTTGGTGGCTTCAAACGGCGTCACACTGGGAATGGCCTGGCCCACTATTGTTTTACCCGTGGGGTTTTTCGCAACAAAGTTTAGCAGGCCCGGTTCGCCGGGATGCACCGTGACCTGGGGAGTGCTGGGGTAAAAGTCCCAGCTCATGCCCGCATTCTTCGTGGCCACAAACTGCACCTTGATATCGCGGCTGGTATCCACTTTGGCTTCTGCCGCCTTGTACATGTATGGGTCAGGATCCGTCTTGCCGTTCAGGCCAGTCACCTGACAGAACACGTTGTACAGTGGCACCATGGCAAAACCAAAACCGAACATGCCACAAGCTACGAGTATGGAGCGAATGACAGTACGGCGAGTTGAATGCTCGATGGCTTCAGGCTGCTCTCTATCCTGTTCACTCATACAGACTCCTGTCGTTTACTTTACATCCGGTGGTGTGGTGAAGGTGTGATAGGGGGCTGGTGATGGCACACTCCACTCTAACCCTTCAGAACCTTCCCAGGGCTTGGCCTCGGCTTTTGCTCCCCCCCTGATGCATTTAATCACGATAAACAGGAACAGGAGCTGCGTGGTTCCAAACATAAAACCACCAATACTGGCCATTTCATTGAAGTTGGCAAACTGCAGTGCGTAGTCCGGTATCCTGCGTGGCATGCCCGCCAGCCCGACAAAGTGCATTGGGAAGAACGTCAGGTTCATCCCGATAAAGGACATCCAGAAGTGCACTTTGGCCAGCGTCTCGTCATACATATAGCCAGTCCATTTTGGCAGCCAGTAGTAGCAGGCAGCATAGATGGCAAAAATTGCCCCCGGCACCAGTACATAGTGGAAATGAGCCACCACGAAATAGGTGTCGTGATATTGGAAGTCAGCAGGGGCAATTGACAGCATCAGTCCTGAGAAACCACCAATGGTAAAGAGCACCACAAAGGCGGTGGAGAAGAGCATCGGGGTTTCAAAGGTCATGGAACCACGGAACATGGTGGTCACCCAGTTGAATATCTTCACCCCGGTGGGTACCGCAATCAGCATGGTGGCGTACATAAAAAACAGCTCGCCAATCAGCGGGATGCCCACTGTGAACATGTGATGCGCCCAGACAATAAACGACAGAAAGGCGATACTGGCGGTTGCGTACACCATGGAGGTATAGCCAAACAGGGGCTTACGGGCAAATGCTGGAATAATGGCAGAGACAATCCCGAAGGAGGGGAGAATCATGATGTACACTTCCGGATGCCCGAAAAACCAGAAAATATGCTGGAACAGTACCGGATCACCACCACCACCGGCATTGAAGAAACTGGTACCGAAATGAATATCCATCAACATCATGGTCACTGCACCCGCCAGCACCGGCATTACCGCAATCAGCAGATAAGCCGTGATCAGCCAGGTCCAGACAAACATGGGCATTTTCATCATGGTCATCCCCGGAGCCCTGAGGTTCAGGATGGTCGCGATGATATTAATCGCCCCCATGATGGAAGAGATCCCGAGCATGTGGATGGCAAAGATGAAAAATGTTGTTGAAGGCGGTGAATAGTCTGTTGATAGTGGCGCATAAAAGGTCCAGCCGAAGTTGGGGCCACCACCTTCCATAAACAAGGTGCTCACCAGCATCACGGCAGCAAAGGGCAGAATCCAGAAGCTCCAGTTGTTCATCCGCGGCATGGCCATATCCGGAGCCCCGATCATCATGGGAATCATCCAGTTAGCCAACCCGACAAATGCCGGCATAACGGCACCGAATACCATGATCAAACCGTGCATGGTGGTCATCTGGTTGAAAAAAGCCGGTTCGACAATCTGCAGTCCGGGCTGGAACAGTTCAGCCCGGATGATCATGGCCATGGCCCCACCGGTCAGAAACATAATGAAGCTGAACCACAGGTACATGGAGCCAATGTCTTTGTGGTTGGTGGTCAGAACCCAACGCATCAATCCTTTGGCAGGCCCGTGATGATGCTCCTGATCCAGGGAAGAAGCAGTATCTGTTACCGAAGTCATATCTACTCTCCTTACAGGCTCGCCTGCTGGTTATCTGGCATGGTCTGCTTGGCCGGATCTTCTACATATTCGCCAGTTTTCTTGTACTCCACGATCTCTTTAGGGGTCACCAGTTCACCGGTGTCATTGCCCCAGGCATTCCGCTCATAGGTGATCACGGCAGCAAGGTCCACCTCACTCAGCTGGCCGGCAAAGGCCTGCATTGCTGAGCCCTTCTTACCGTTCATAACAATATCGACATGCGCCCCGATCTGATCCGCTTCAGTGGCCATCGGGCTGCCTTTCAGCGCCGGGAAGATCGGCGGCATGCCGGCACCATTGGGCTGGTGGCATACAGCGCAAGCCTTGGTGTAGGCCTGCTCACCTCTGTCCATCAATTCCGCCATGGTCCATGTTTTGTCGGTCAGCTCACGCTCTTTGCCCGCTGCGGTTTTTTTCGCCTGCAGCCAGGCGTCATAGTCTTCCTGTGACTTGGCCTCAACCACAATGGGCATATAGCCATGATCCTTACCACACAGTTCGGCACACTGCCCACGGTAAGTACCTGGCACTTCAATATTGGTCCATGCTTCGTTGATAAAGCCAGGAATGGCGTCACGCTTGACTGCCAGGGCAGGCACCCACCAGGAGTGAATCACGTCAGCAGCGGTCACCAGAAAGCGAACCTTTTTATCCACAGGAATCACCAGCGGCTCATCCACTTCCAGAAGATAGTTGGGGTTCTTGTCCCGAACATTCCGGATCTGTTCCCGGGGTGTACTGAGGTTACTGAAAAAAGAGACATCTTCTCCGACGTATTCATACTGCCACTTCCATTGATAGCCGGTAATTTTGATATCAATATCGGCCTCGTCAGTATTGTAGATTTCCACCAGCGTTTTGGTCGCCGGAATGGCCATCAGCACCAGGATCAGAAAAGGAATGGATGTCCATACGATCTCAACCAGTGTGCTTTCATGGAACTGGTGAGCTACTGCGCCCTTGGATTTACGGTGCTTGAAAATGGAATAAAACATGACACCAAAGACAATCAGGCCGATCACGACACAGATCATCAATATGGTCATATGGAGTCCGTAGATATTCCGGCTGACCGCCGTCACACCTTCGGTCATATTGACTTCCCATGCAGCACGGCTACTACCCGTTACAGCCAGCCCCGCAAGAAGAAGAAAGAGAGATTTCGCCTGCTGCATCATTATTCCCTTACATCCCCTGACTATCCGCTGATCGCAGCGGAAACTTCTTATTATTATTGTGCAGATTTGTTGCGCTGCTTTACTTCTCAGAGGTGCGACTGCCAACGGAGCAGTTTTTCGTCCGGTTGCCTGTGTCACGATACTGACCTTTCCAATGGTCTTGTGTTGTTACCAACGTTCATCGTCTCCACCCCATGATAAAGCCCGTTTGTGTCATTTACGCAGGTAAACCACAGATGGTTTATTGAGAGGAAGCGAGATTATTTATAATTATCTGATCTGAAAAACCCCACTACATCTATTCAAGAGCAGATATGCAATCAGTATTGAGACCAAAACAAACTGCTTAGCAAACACATAACTGCAAATCCAACACCTCATGCCATAAAAATACTATGGCAAATCATTCAAAGCAGAACACTCTAAGTCTGACAATAATCGTTATAGAGTATAGTTCTAAAAAACCATTAAACAACATGCTGAAAGAAAATGAAATCGCCAATTTTAAAATACTGTAAATGTCGTTTAATAGATTCCTGATATTTCCTATATCACGCCTGTAAAGGGCTGTAATTAAACAATATTTTATTCAGGTTCTATGGTACGAAAATTTATAACCAAGACATTCTGTTGTAACTAAAGACAATCCCCTCTGCAAAAATCAGAGAAGCAGTAAGTCTAACCAGGCTCTATCACCCTTTATAAACAGGGTTCGCCATTGCCTCTTTGGGATCTTATGGAATCAAACGTTAAGCCACCTGCAAAATGGCTGTGTTACGACAATTTCTGCTTCTGTCTCATAAACATTTTGAAGCGCTCATACATTTCCCGGTTTTCAATAACACTGTATTGACAGTTGTCACAGACCGTTACACAACCGGCTTTTAATATGCCATAGTGGCACGTTTTAACGGGTTTACTCAGCTCCCTTTTCAGCCAATACCTTATAATCTTTATTTCATCCAGGCTCCAGTCATTACGCAGGGGCATGCACTCCTTGTTAAAAAATTCGTGAAATTCTTCATCGTCTTTGCTCCAGAGAATGCTCAGGGGAATATTATTTTTAACAATAAAGTCGTTAACGTCTTCACACTCTTCGTCATTCACGAATGCCCACAAATAATTAATACGCTCATGTTTAGCCAGGATCATTGCACTGTGGAACCGGGCCAGTGCCTGATACTCTTCGGGAGCGAACAACTCTTTACCAGACCAGTCTTTGTTCAGGAACTCAGTCAGCTCTGCAGGCAACTTTGCTAATATTGAATCAGCCAGTGACTTTGTTTCATCCTCAGTAGGGCTATCTTCTCTCTTTCCGTCTATCCATCGTTTCCTCAAAAATTCAGATATGTTAAATTCAAGACTGTTTTTAAGTTTTTCCGGGTTGATCTCCAAATCGAGACCGGGAGCGCGTCCGAGGTGAGAATTACAGGGATAAACAAGTAATAAATCATTTTCCTGAAACTTTACCTTAGGTTGTTCTGGCTTTATTTTTACGGTACAAGACGTTAGAGCAGTGATCAGATGTTCATCCACCGACTGCTCTGGACTCCCTGCGCAGACCTGTTGATTGGGAATATAGCGTGCACAGGCAGGAGCCTCATAAACTGACCCATTGGATCCTCCAGTGGCAATAAGTGGACAATTGTCTGATTCGGGCATAAGTACAGGGGTCTGAATAGTGGAACTTGCTAACGGATGCATAGCTAATTCATATCCTTTAATTTGATAATCGGATTCTATCGATTTATCCGAACGGGTGAATTAATTTATTTCTGTCGATCCAACAGTAAGCAGAGACTTGCCATCTTTAATCATCAGTTCCAGCAATCGCCGACCATTGCCAGAGGCAAGGACCGATGGCCTTTTTGCCCTCGGACAATTCCTTACTTGATAAGACAAGGAGTCTTATGAAAATTCAATCGATAAACCACCTGAGATATTTACTGTGTTACGGCGATCCCTTACCCTGACTCATCAGCATTTTAATGTGTCCGTATGGTTTCCAGTTTTCAGTAATACGGTAAATGCATTCATCACAAACCGTCACACAGTCGGCTTTGAATATACCATAATGGCACGTTTTAATGTATTCGTTCATCCGTTCAGCTTCAGGATAATCCTGACACCGCTGCAGTTCCTCATTCAACCAATACTGAATGAGTTCTAGTTCTATTTCGTCTTCTTCGTCTTCGCTCCAGCCAGCACGCAAGGGTAAACACTCCTTTCTAAAAAATTCGTTAAATTCATCTTCCTCTTTTTCACTCCGGTAGTCCAAATCTTCATCTTCAAGCAAAATAATTGCGCTGTGGAACCTCGCCAGGGCTTGATACTCATCGGGAGCAAACCACTCTTTATCGGACCAGTCTTTGTTCAGGAACTCAGTTAGTTCTGCAGGCAACCTTGCTAATATTGAATCAGCCAGTGATTTTTTTTCCTCCTGAGTAGCAGGACCTTTTCTATGTCCACTTATCCAACGTTCTCTCAAAAATCCAGTTATGTGATAATCAAGCCTGTTTTTAAGTTCTTCTGGATTGATCTTCAAATCAAGAGTGGGTGTTGTGACTCTTCTCACAGAATTACAAGGATAAACGAGTAATAGATCATTTTCCTGAAACTTTGTCGGTGATTGTTCAGGCCCTGCTTTAACGACACAAGACGTTTGAGTAGTTATTTGACGTTTATCCAGTGGGTGCCCTGGGCTCTCAGTGGAATCAGGAAGATGGCGTAAAGAGGCAGGAATCTCCTGAACTTTACCATTCGACTCAGCAGATGCAATAGCTTGAGGGCTGTCTGATTTGGACAGAGGTAGAGGTGGCTGAACAGGGGAATTTACTGATGAATACATAAGTATTTATTTCCTTTATTTGCTCAAAGACATCATTTTCGGCAAACCAGTGGCATTCTTATGACAATTTTTCCACCTGGCTCTCAAGCTCTTTAATGCGATTATATGCAGCCCGTTTTTCATGCATACAGTGACTATTGTCACAGATTGACACAAAACCAGCTTTTAATTGGCCATAATGGCAATAGTAGCGCTTCTCGCGATCTCGGTCAGGATACTTCTGAAAACTTCCCAATTCGTATTTCAGCCACTCCTCAATATACTGCACTTCGTCTTCGCTCCAGCCTTTGCGCAGAGGCAAGCACTCCTTTATCAAAAATTTTTTAAATTCACTGCACTTTTCGTACCCGTAACTTGGGTATTCCCAACCTTGTTCTTCACATACCTCGTAATTCAAAAGATCGTCTTCATCGAAAAAAATAAATGCAAAGTGGAACTTCGCCAGAGCTTGATACTCCTCGGGGACAAACCAGTCTCTACCAGACCAGTCTTTGTTCAGGAACTCATATAACGCTGCAGGCAACCTTGTTATTATTGAATCCGCTAATGACTGTTCTCCTTCCCGGGTGGGTTCATCTTCGATCTGATCACATACCCAACGATAATCCAATATGTCATGGATATGCCGTCTAAGAGCATCTTTCAGTTTTCCGGGATTTACGTGAAAACTCAAGCTTGGGTTGTTATAAAAAGCTTTCGGGTAAATCAGCAATATATCATTTTCCTGAAACTTCGTCGGTGATATGCCAAGCTCTGTTTTTACGCCACCAGGCTCAACAGCAGTAATTTGTTGTTCATCCAGCGAGAGCTCTGGACGCTCCCCGGAATCAGGTAGCTGGCGTGAACAGGAGGGTGTTATCTGAACGTTGCTATTGAATGCAGTTGCGATAGCAGCTTCGCTGACTTCTGGTTCAGACGGTGGTAAAGGTATTGGCTGAGCATCAGAATTTGCTAACGGAGGCATAGCTCTACAGACCCTTTAGTTAATTTGAGGCCATAGATTTCAGTCAGACAAAATTGACGACTTCCATCGCTTTTCATTTCGCGGTCATTGGATCCAATTGAACAACAGATAGTTCCGGTCTGTTGAAAAAAATTTCTATCATTCCAGGCACCCCTGAGATGCCTCTGGAAAAAGCTGGCATAGCATATATTGTGTGCCATTTTTTTGACTGCACAACAGATTCCAAAATTTAGAAAAACCCTTATTTTGCAGTGTTTTTTATATTATTTTTTATTTATAAAAATATTGAAATATATGAAAAATGAATATTTACCGTCTCTTGTTTTATAGTTGGTACTATGGTTTTTTAAACATCTACCAGACAGCCATTGCCAGTCATTCCTGCTGGCACGAATGGATGAACACAGGGGGTCAATATGGATGTACAGGCAATCCGACAGTTAATCCTTCAGGTCAAAGAGTTGGAATCGCAAAGCAGACATCTGCAAACGCTTATCAGTGATCGGATTGAACAATTACATCGCACAATTGAGCTGCCTGATGATAATGCCTGTGAGACATTGCTGATCTTTACGATGGATTATATTGACCATGTGCCGGATTTTCTGGAAGCGCTTAATGAAGCCTCCCGGCAAGTGGGTATTCATCGGTTTATCTCACCATTTCTGGATATTGCTGAAGAAAACTTTATGGCGGCCATAACCCGGGATCAACCCGTTTCCGGGCTCGATTTATTGCTTGATAAAGCCTATTTTGCCCATCGGCTTATTGAAGAAGTAAACGACCAATATCTTGTAAAAACCGGATCAACGCTCATCCCCATGAATATGACCTGGGCGAACCTGATTGTTCATTCAATATTGGGGGAAAAGTTTGCCAATGCCCTGGATGTGATTGTGGATAAAACGGTGGATCAGATGATGCGCTCGCAAGCGATTTATCATGAAGAGAAATTCCGGGAGTTTATCCATGATCGCAGTGCTGAGGAGTGGATCAGGATCTGGTCACGCTGGAACTGCCTTTCCAACAACCTGGGTATTGAGCTTAAATTTACAGCCTCGGCCTGAACCAGCCAGCCTGATGAACTTTAATTTTATTTCAGTGTCTTAATGATAACCAGTCTACGGTTCCGGTACCCTGACAACATTTGATAAAAGATAATAGAGGTGATCCGTAATCGCAGTACTAACAAGCGGTAAGAATAGGGGATGGTGAAACTGTTCATCAACAAACTGAGCAACCACTTCTGCGATGTGATCTGTATTTTTCGTTATACCTTTTTTCCAGTGATTTCCTCGTTCTCCATAACAATCATTGTCGATCGGACTGATTCACCGTGAATGGGGGTTTTAACTCCGTAAGGCGCCTGTATTTGATCAAGCTCTTCAGTGCTGGATAGCCGAACTACAGGGTCTGATCTCTCTACGACTCTATTCCTGATAAAAAAATTGTTTTTTACAATTATGATGCCTGTAGTTAAGCCTAAGGTTGAACCAACCAGACCTCCGACTATGGCACCATCTATCGCACCTTTTGCAGCTAGCTCTGTTCCCAGGTCATTTTCCAGGAAAAAACCCACGCCACCTCCGATGCCACCTCCCAGAACACCGTTAATGGCACGCATTAATGCAGTATTTCCATTACCCGGATGAACAACCACTGCACTTGTTGCACCACCAGCCATACCGCCTACTACAGCTCCTGCCATACCACCTGCTATAGCCCCGGCAATACCACCAGTAACACAGCCTATAGCTCCTCCTACAGTCGCACCCACTGAGGCATCTTCTAATACCAGCATCAAGCTTCTGAACACATCTAACCTTGTGACCTGAAGTCCTCTAAACGTGCAACATTGCTTCTCAAGATTGAAACACTGCCGGGAGGCCTGTAAACACAGCGCTTCTTCAGGAGTCACGGATACCGGTGCTGGTGGTAACATACAAACTGAACTTGCCCCCGGTTGTTGCCGGGCAGCTCTGGTTGGTTGTCAAAATCCAATTATTTCACGCAGTAAGGTAGACCATCATCAATGCACCCTCACGGCTTTTTTACAGGTGGATCATCAACAAATCGAATAATGTCGGTATGATCATCCAGAATACTCTCTTCCCGGGCAATACGGGCCTCTGGCAAATTCCCCTCCAGCCTCGGATTGACTTCCATCTCATCGCTGAAGCCGCATTCCACGCATTCCCGGTAATCCCGCTCAGTCTCACTGCGGAACATTCGAACTGAATCCATTGTGCCGCAGGAAGGGCATACCGCTCCTGCAATAAAGCGCTTGGTTTTCATGGCTCTTAATCCCTGACTGATGTGACAGTTATACGCAACAGAAAGCACCTCAAGCGCTCTGCTGCGTATTTATTTCAAATAGCCGTCATTTAACGGCAAAACTTATCATGGTTGGGGCAAAAAACTGCAAAGCCCAAGCCATTAAGCCGTTTGAATACCGCTGTGTCGCAGCAACGCATCAATCTCTGGCGCTCGGCCGCGGAAGTTGACAAACAGCTCCATAGGTTCAGCAGAACCGCCTTTTTCAAGCACCTCATGGAGGAAGGACTCACCGGTTTCCCGGTTAAAAATCCCTTCTTCCTCAAAGCGTGAAAACGCGTCAGCGGATAACACCTCAGCCCATTTATAGCTGTAATAGCCCGCAGCATAACCACCGGCAAAGATATGGCTGAAACTGTTCTGAAAACGGTTGAAAGATGGCGGCATCACCACTGCCACTTGCTGGCGCACCTGATCCAGCACGGACTGAACATCAATGTTATCGCGATATTCCTTGTGCAGTTTGAAGTCAAAAAGTGAAAACTCCAACTGCCGGACCATCATCATGGCAGACTGGAAGTTTTTTGCCGCCAGCAATTTATTCAGCATCGCTTCCGGCAGCGGCTCGCCGGTTTCAAAATGACCGGAGATAATGGCCAGCCCTTCCTTCTCCCAGCACCAGTTCTCCATAAACTGACTGGGAAGTTCGACAGCATCCCAGGCAACGCCACTGATGCCAGAAATCGCCGCATAATCCACTTTGGTCAGCATGTGGTGCAGACCGTGACCAAACTCATGGAACAGGGTTACCACTTCGTCGTGGGTTAACAGCGCCGGTTTATCGCCCACCGGCGGTGTGAAGTTACAGGTCAGGTAGGCCACCGGCAGTTGTAACTTGCCATCCTGTTGCCAGCGGGAACGGCAGACATCCATCCAGGCACCACCACGCTTATGTTCCCTGGCATAAAGGTCCAGGTAAAAGCGACCGATCACCTCTCCTTCTCTGGTGATGTTGAAAAAGCGCACATCTTTATGCCAGGTATCCACGTTATCCACGGTGGCAAACTCAACGCCATAGAGTCGATTGACCACGTCAAACATTCCGGCAATGGCTTTTTCCGCCGGGAACCATGGGCGCAGTTCTTCCTGGGAAATGGCGTACCGCTGCTGCCGGAGTTTCTCGCCATAATAGCCAACATCCCAGGCTGCAAGATCTTCAACGCCGTACTCTGCTTTGGCAAACGCTTTCAGTTCCGCCAGCTCCTGCTCCGCCTGAGGCTTGCTTTTGGCGGCCAGGTCTTGCAGAAATTCAATGACTTTATCCGGGGACTCCGCCATCTTGGTGGCCAGGGAGTATTCAGCGTAGTTCTCAAAACCCAGTAACCGGGCCAGTTCATGGCGAAGCTGCAGGATCTGCCTCATGTTGTCCGTGTTATCAAACTCCCCGGCATTTGGCCCCTGGTCAGACGCGCGGGTAGAGAAGGCGGTGTAAACCTCTTTCCTGAGCTCCCGGTTATCGCAATAGGTCATCACCGGAAAGTAGCTTGGAAAATCCAGATTCAACAACCAGCCCGCCTTCTCTTTTGACTCGGCCAGCTGCCTTGCCCCGGCCAGGGCAGACTCGGGTAATCCGGCCAGCTCCGATTCATCGGTAATCAGCTTGCTCCAGGCCATGGTGGCGTCCAGAACATTGTCAGAGAATTTGCTGGTCAGTTCCGACAGCTGTTTTTTGATCTCGCCGTAACGGGCTTTCTGCTCATCTTCCAGGGCAACACCGGCTAAACGGAAATCCCTGAGGTTATCGTTAATCACTTTCTGCTGAGCGCTGTCCAGCTGCTTAAACGCTTCAGAATCTGCCAGAGACTGGTAAGCCTCAAACAACTGACGGTTCTGGCCAATACGGGTAGAGTATTCAGATAGCAGCGGCAAACAGCCATTGTACGCTTCCCGCAGTGCTTCACTGTTGACGACCGCGTTCATATGACCAACCGGTGACCATGCTTGCCCCAACCGGTCATCCAGCTGATCCAGGGGCTCCTGCAAAGAGTGCCATCCGAAAGCGGCACCTCCAAGAGCGGCACCGGAAGCCAGTAACGCGGCAAGCGCCTTTTCATTATCAGCAATAATGGATTCAATGGCGGGTTTTACATGTTCCGGCAGAATTTTGGAAAATGGGGGAAGTTCACTGGATTCCAGTAGCGGGTTAATCATAAGACAGCTCTCTATACTTTTTAAATTTCATGGTAATTATTGGTAATAGATGGGTGCGTCATCCGGTGAATTCAAGCAGAATCCGGTCAATGCACCAGGAGGCTGTCCGAGAATAGCGCCCGTAGCGAGGATGGCAGAAAATTGAGGATAAAAAGTCGGAATTTTTTAGTCAATAGTGGTTCTATTTACTAAAAAATTCCGACTTTTTAGACCAATTTGCTGCCACCGCAGTAGGGCAGTCTATTCTCGGACAGCCTCCTAGCCATTATTTGCATCCACTGAGGCAGAAACACCACAGGAGCCCCGCTCAATGAGTCAAGCCATCCGAAGCTTCAATCATAAAATGCCAGTTCTTGGCGAAAGGGTCTATATCGACGACAGTGCGGTTGTGCTTGGCGATGTCACGATCGGGAACGATAGCTCGGTATGGCCAACGGCGGTTATTCGTGGCGATATGCATTCCATCCGTATTGGCGACAGAACCAGCATACAGGATGGTTCAGTTCTGCACATTACCCATGCAAGTGATTACAACCCCGCTGGCCATCCGTTGACCATTGGTGATGATGTAACGGTAGGGCATAAAGCGGTTTTGCATGGTTGTACTATCCATAACCGGTGTCTGATTGGTATTGGTGCCATTATTCTGGATGGTGCCGTGGTGGAAGAAGAGGTGATTGTCGCAGCCGGTTGTCTGGTTCCCCCGGGCAAGCATCTTGAGAGTGGTTTTGTCTACAAGGGAAACCCGGCCAAAAAAACACGGGAACTATCGGAAACAGAGCGTAGTTTCTTCCAATACACCGCTGGAAACTATGTCAAACTGAAAGATAACTATCTTGAAAATCAGGCTCTTGATAGTCAGGCTCTTGATAAATAGTAGAAGGGCTGCATCCAGCCCTTGATCAAGTCCTTAGTACCACTTAAAAATCATAACGTTAATTACTCCCCCTGCATTTTTTAATCATCCTTGTGACTTAAGTAGTAATGACTCACAGACTGGTCATAACTAATCTGAATTTATCAATACAAGCTATGACTGTTTTCAAGCACTGAGACAAGGAATTTAATATGAGTCAACTTTACAATGTGAACCAGGAAAACAACCCTATCTATAGACAAGCCGAGTTAGCCGATGCGGCCAAAGACAGAGCTGATATAGAAAAATCCAGGGAAGCAGCCCTGGAGTACCACACCAGGCTCCAGTTGGAAGATACCATTGATCTTGACGGCAATGGTGACGGCAGGAGCAACGATTCCCGCTTGCTGTCTATCCTTGCCCGCCAAAGAGTCTTAGGCTGATTTAATGCACTGAATATCCCACCGGAGGCCTTTCTATGCCTCTGGTGAATATGTTATAAGCGCTCCCTGATAAACACAGCTGGCTTTTTCAAACATGGACATTTACTCAACCGTTATACTGCTTTTCCTGATCATGGATCCTTTGGGCAATATGCCTGTCTTTATCTCAGTTCTGAAAGGAGTTCCTGAACAGAGGCGTAGCAAGGTGCTTATCAGAGAGCTGCTGATTGCCCTGGTTATTCTTCTGATCTTCCTTTTTGCCGGAAAATACCTGCTGCTATCACTGCATTTGAAGCAGGAATCGGTGAGTATTGCCGGTGCAATTATCCTGTTTATTATCGCCATTCGCATGATTTTCCCATCCAGCCGGGGTGGTGGCATCATGGGCAGTACCCCAGACGGTGAACCATTTATTGTTCCCCTGGCGATTCCCCTGATTGCCGGCCCATCCATTCTGGCAACGCTGATGCTGGTCTCCAGCCAGCATCCGGGAAATCAGTGGCCACTGGCCATGGCCGTTTTTATCTCCTGGGCATTGAGCGCTGCCATTCTGATGATGTCGGGTAAAATTATGAAATTACTGGGTAGTCGGGGCATATTTGCCATTGAGCGGCTGATGGGGATGATCCTGGTGATGCTCTCGGTGCAGATGTTTATGGATGGTATTGCTCACTATTCGGCATAGTAAATACTTACTGACTGCTTCCTGAAAACAATCAACAAACCGGAAGCAGTCCCTGTACAAGCCCACCATATTTCCACTATCATCGAACTATTTGCCGCCTAAGTTTTCTACCATGGATCTAGATACCTGCGCCAAGGCTCTGAAAGAGTTGGGTCACCCTTCACGACTTGGAATCTACAAACGCCTGGTCAGGTCTGGCCATCAGGGGGGTTTGTGCCCATTCCCTCGAAAAGTTCACTGTACAAAAACTAGACCACTTTTTTTAACCTGAAATAAGTTGCCCTGGATACACCAGACCTCTCCATTACGTCTTTCATGGGTACTCCTTCACTAATCATGGCTTTGGCTTGATCGGTGCTTTTGTGGGGCTTCCTGCCAAACTTAACGCCAGACTCTTTGGCAGCTAAACGACCTTCGTTGGTACGTTCAAGAATGCGCTCTCGCTCTGCTTCAGCAACAGCCGCCAATATCTGGATAATCATTTTTCCCATCGCCCCTTCAGTGCTGAGGCTGTTGTCCAGGAAACGAATGGAAATTCCTTTTTTGTAGCAGCTATCAACGATCTTGATCATGTCTGCCGTGTTACGGCCTAAACGATCCATCTTGGTACAAATGATGGTGTCATCTCTTTCGGCTCTGGTCAGCAGTCGTTGCAGTCCATTTCTGTCGTCTGTTTTGCCGGTCATTTTGTCGGTGAATATCCGGTCTTCACGAACTCCGGCTTTTTTCAGGGCTGAAATCTGAATATCCAGTTTTTGTTGAATCGTTGAAACTCTTGCGTAGCCCAGAAGTGCCATTTTGATCGATCTCAGTATCAAATATCGAAATTGATACTATCAGGTCTCAGAACTAGAAAAACAAGATTTTTGATACCTTTTTTCTCACGCTTCTGTACAGTATCAGATTTTCTAAATTTTGATACCTGAAAAAGTATAAGCGACATATGTCTCAGAAGAACGAGAAGCGGATTCACATTCTAAGCCCAAATGAAGTCAGGGAACTCTACGAACGGCCAGTATTTAATCAGGCTGATCGGGAGGACTATTTTTCCCTTGATCCTCATATGCAGAAAATCATTGATGGTTTGGAAAAACTGGAAACCAGAATCTATTTCATCCTTTTGGTTGGCTACTTTCGAGCCAAGCCAGTAATTCCAAAATTCACCCTGGACGATGTGGCCAGAGATGCAGAGTATATTCGAAAAACCTATTTCCCTAATGAAAACATTGCTCTGGATCAGCTGCCCAAGAGTACCCGCTCTAAACTGGTTGGCAAGATGCTTGAAACATTGGGTTTTGCTCGTTTGTCGAAAGCTCACCAGACACACCTGATAACACGGATGAAGGATGTTGCCACCATCTGTACCGATCCGAGATATATTTTTGATGAAGGACTCGCCTTTCTTGGTCAGCAGCGGATAGCACTGCCAGGTTACACCAGTTTACAAAATCTGGTGACAGAGGCTCTTGTGGGGGAGCAGCAGCGCATCGAGGCTGTCCTCTCAGAGCAGATGTCAGAAACCACACAACACAAGCTGAACAAGATACTCACGAACAAAGGCGCACTGAACAGCCTGTCAGTATACAAAGGATCAGCCCGTGACTTCTCACCCTCTGAACTTGACCGGGAGCTGGAAACCCATAAGACCATCAAGGAAATCTATCCTGAATTAAAGTCACTGATTTCCTCTTTGGGTTTGTCGCAAGGCAATATGGCTTACTATGCCTCCATCGTCCGGCACACTTCTGTTTATAAGGTTCGTCGGTATCCTCACTGGCAGGGACTCTTATATCTGGCCTGTTATCTGTATTTCCGCTACCGGGAAACTAATGACAAGCTGGTCACTTCATTCTGTTATCTGGTTCGGAAATACCGAGACGCGTCTAAAGCCTATGCCCAGCAGAAAGTCGGAGAGGAACTGGAGGCCGTCCGCGAAAAACTGAAGTTTGCCGGGAATATTCTGCATTATTTTGTGGATGAAAACGTCAGTGACAGCCTGACTTTCGGTGAAGTCCGCAAGCAGGCTTTTTCTCTGGTCTCCAAAGAAGAACTGGGAGCGATAAGTAAACACCTGAACAAAAGTGACTTCGACCTGGCCGGATACCGTTGGGAATATATTGATAAGCAGTCCAGGAAGGTGGCCAACACTCTGCGTAAATTGTTCCTCGCTATTGATGTGGAGTGTGATAGCAACCAGATCACTCTATCTGAACAGCTCGAACACTCCAGAACGGAGCTGGCTGAGAAGCGCAAGCTCACCACTTTTAATCAGAGTTTCATCAAGAAAAGCGAGCGACCATACCTGATCGATGATGGAACGCTTCATGCAAAACGCTTTGAGTTTTACCTGTATTACCGAATCAGCAAACATCTGGACAGTGGCAAGGCATATATTACTGAAAGCGAGAAAAATAAACGGCTGGAGGATGACCTGATTCCTGTCAGGGATTGGGAAAAACACAAAGAATTCATCATTGCCAAGACCGGCCTGCAACGCCTATTGACACCGGTTACTCAAACTCTGGATGAACTTGAGGGGCTACTCAATGAACGCATGACTCAGGTAGGCGAAACCATCGCCAGCGTGATGACATTGATAACCCCATTTACAGCCAGATAAAGCATATGGGGATTATCGAAATCATGAATTACGTTAACCGAAAAACCGGCTTTCTGGATGCATTTGAAGGAATCTCTACAAGGAAACGTAATACCAAGGCTGAGGAGGATGATCTGATTGCCTGCATTTTTGGTAATGGCACCAATTACGGGCTTCAACGGATCGCGGCGATTTCAGACCGCAGTGTCGGAGTTTTGCGTGGTGTTAATGATGCGTTTGTCCGACCTGAAACGATCAGTGCAGCGAATGACTTGATCTCCAACGGAATCGCCAGACTGCCGATATTCAAGCACTATACCATCAACGAGTCAGCTCCTTTCGGTAGCATTGACGGGCAAAAATATGCTTGCCGTATCAATACCTTCAAGGCCCGCTATTCCGCCAAATATTTCCGGAAAGGGAAAGGCGTGTCTGCAATGACGCTGGTCTCTAACCATGTGCCGGTTAATACCGCTGTCATTTCCCCAAATGAGTACGAAGGTCACTTTGCTTTTGACCTGCTCTACAACAACAGCAGTGACATCCAGCCCAAGTCTCTGGCAACAGACACCCACGGCATCAACAATGTCAATTTCGCCATACTGGATATGTTTGGCTATCAGTTTTCTCCCCGTTATGCGCGGTTCAAGCGAGCTTTCAATGATCAGTTTGAGGTAGTTGTTGAGAAAGGTGATGTGAAAATCAGGCTGAAAAAGCCTATAAACCGCAGGCTGATTGAGCAGGAGTGGGATCAGATTCAGCATATTGTCTGCTCGCTGAGCCGCAAGTCTACTCAGCAGGGCACTGTGATCAGAAAGCTTTCCAACAATAAACGAAACAGCAGAATCCTGTCAGCCCTGCATGAATATGACCGGCTGATCAAATGCCTTTACCTGCTTGATTACGTCGATAACAAAACTCTGAGGCAGTTCGTGCAGCAGGCACTAAACCGGGGTGAGGCTTATCACCAGCTCCGAAAAGCCATCGCTTCTGTTAATGGCAACCTGTTCCGGGGAGGTAATGATTACCAGATCGACCAATGGAATGACTGTGCCAGGCTGATCGCCAACAGCATCATTTACTACAACTCGGCTCTACTGTCGGCTCTGATTGAAAAATTCCAGAAAGACGGCAACCAAAGAGTCGTCGATATGATTGCAAGATTCTCACCTGTTGCCTGGAGCCACATACAGCTTGCAGGAAACTATGTCTTTGGCAACCGTGATGGTTTGTTGAACCTCTACAGTATGCTGGAGAGTGTTGACCCTCTGGCAAACTATGAGCCTGACGATCAGGATCTTGCGGCTTAGACACTGAAAATGGTATTGATAACATTCTCGCCTTGGCAGAACGCATAGATAGATAGCTTGCTGGTGAAAAGAGAAGAAAGACCTGTCAAGCTGACCAATAATCATTGAAGTGGCAAGTTTCTGCTTTGCCGCTTCCCTAAAGCCAGCACTTAGGGTAGACATTAAGCAAAACCTCATTGTTATCAAGGGCTGTAGAGGCTACGTAGAGGCATTACTGACCTCTTGCATAGGGCCTCGGCCTGCAAAATTGCTAAATATAAAGCACCATGTTTTGTGTACTTTGACTGCATGGAAGCCGTTAGTTTTGCGACGGTTCTCGATGAGTACCTTGATTAACATAGGCTTCGGTTGATCAACCAAAAGTACACCTTTCAAATCCTCTGTGTAATTTGTTATGTACTTCCGGAAGTCTTCATAACCGTGACATGCAGGCAGATTTCAGCATAAGTATACGGTTTTTGCTTTATATTCATTGCTTTTGCAGGCCGGACACCAAGTGCTCATCCAGCTCGGCGTTCAGCGCTGTTTCGATGGCGACTTTGGAAAGCATTTGGGTGAAGTCGCTTAAATCACTTTCTGTCTTAATGGATTTTGCGGCTTCACGGGCGAAGGCTTCAAGCTGTTGCTTGTTCATGGTGCCTATCCTCAATCAAAACTGATTATAAGATAGGCAGAGACACAGTTTTATTCACAGTCTCGACCCCTTGGTACGCCCGGCAT
>NZ_JBLYNS010000022.1:0-46983 GCF_049310205.1 Endozoicomonas sp. ALC013
TGACAGGCTCCTAGCGTGTCATATCGTTTAACGGACAGTAATAGTGCCAATTGTTGCTTCGTCGGTAGGAGCCTGATCAACGTACCACCATACTCCAACGGCCTCTTCGGCCCCGTAGGCCTGAGCGTAGCGGAAGCGGATCTGGTAAGTGCCGGGTTCGTTGGGTGCAACGATGTGAAAGTCTACATCTTGCTCGGTGATATCATTGTAATGAGGGTCAAGATATCGACCATCAACGACAATGGCATTGGCAATTGTTGTTTGAGCACCTATGCCATCAATACCAACAATAATCTGGACAATGCTGGCTTCTTCCCGGGGCCAGAGCCATTTGTAATGGGCATGGATGCCGACAGTTTCACCGGGTTTAACGTCGGCTTCAGTGCCTTGACCGTGGATATCTACGTTGCTGAAAGCGATGCCTGAATATTCAACGTCTGAAAATGCAGAGCAGGATAGAATGCACAGTAAACTGGCCATTACCCACTGCTTGAATAGGTTGTTTTTCATAAATTTCCCTCTGTTTTGGTTGTTTTAGTTACATGGTTTACTCCTTGTTTTGATTTCTGAAATTGATAAAAGTTCCACCAGTGGCGGGTTGTGGCTCTTTTAATTTTCGTGGGTGCGAGTTCGGCAGAGATTTATTGTCCATCGCTATGACTGGAGAGCCTTCTGGTGGTTTTTCAAGGCAAAAAAAAACGGGGTGGAAACCACCCCGTTCAGTTCAGTATCAACCCTTATTACAGGTTGCTTTCTTCAGTGCGCACCTGCGGAGCTTCCTGAGTTTCGCTTTCTGGCTCAACAGGCAGTTCGATCTGCTGAGTCTGGCGCTTTGCCCGGGGGTCGTTGTGAGCACGGCTGCGACGACGACGCGGCCTTTCAACGGTTTCATCATCAGAAGATGCTTCAGCTTCGCTGGCTTTAACCTCTGCTGTCTGGTCACGCTCAGCTGCTTGTGGTGCTTCTGCTGCTTTGCTCTCAGTCGCTAAAGGTTGTGGTGCCGTGGCAGCCTCAGCGGGCTTCTCCTGTTGGCTTTCATGAACAACGGCCTTGTCTTCATCAGACTGATTTAATGCCTGCTTCAGCATCTCTTCAGCTTCATTGGCGGTCATGGTCGGCTTGGGCTCGACAGCCTCTGCTTCCGCTACGGCTGGTTTCTCGAAAGCGGGTGGCATGGTTGCAAACGCTGGCTTATCTAGATTATGGGAAGCGGCAACGGCTTTTGCCATTTCTGTCATCTGAGGGCGTGGGGTTACCTTCTCCCGCTCAACGGTTGTTGCTTCTGCGGCGGCAACGGGCAGGTCAGTCTGGCGTTCTTGAGTGCTGGTCTCAACGGAGGCTTGTTCTGCTTTTTCCGATTGCGCTTCAGAATCTCCAGCTGTTGCAAGCTCAACTGTTGGCTCTTTATCGACAGAAGGCTGTTGATTGGCTGGTGAGTCGCTCTCAGCAGGGATTTCAGGTTCGCTGACTTCCTCAGGCGCAGACTGCTGAGTTTCCCTGAGACGGCGAGGGTCATTCTTCACTCTTCTGGAGCGACGAGGTCTCACTTCGTCCGGTGCTTCAGGGGTGTTGGCAACGGCTTGCTCTTCGACAGGAGCCTTGCTGGTTTCCTCTACCTTGTCCATTGGCATGGCCGGGGCTGCAGGAGCTTCCGGGGCAGCTGCTGCAGCTTTTCTGCTTTCCAGCTCAGGCTTCTCAATGCTGGCAAATGACTCTTTTTTGTCAGCACGCTTTTCCTGTGGAATGCTTTCCTGTGCGGCAGTTTCATGAACAGCAGGCGCATTTACTGCCCCTTTAGCGCTTTCAGGCAGCAGTGGCTGTAATTGCGGTTCATTCTGTTGCTGACGCTGAGACTGTCGGTTGTTGCGACGACGGGGTGCAGAGTTCGGGCGGCGTCGACGATCACCGGAGCCTTGTTCTGGTTCCTGGTCTTGGCGGCGTTCCTGTCTGGGTTCCCGTTGTTCCGCTACTTCCGGTTTGTCACGCTGGCGTCTTTCCTGCCTTTCAAAACGGTTTTCCTGGCTGCTGGAACGGTTGTCTGAACGTTCCTGCTGACTCTTTTTGCGCTCTTTCTGAGGACGGTTGCTGTCCTGTCTGTCGCGGCGCTGGGAATCAGTTCGGGTCTTTTTCCTGTTCTGGCCAGCTTGACTGTCACGACGCGCCGGTTGACGTTGCTGGGTGAGTTTGTCCTGGCCAGCGGATTTGTCGTCATCATTTTCCGGGTTGAAGAGGCTGCCGATGGACTTCAGCAGGCTGTCAATAAATCCGGGTTTTGCTTCAGGCGCTTTAATGGCGGGTGCAGGCTGTGCCGGGGCAACATTGCGCACGGCGGCCTGTTGTCTGGGCTGAGGCCTGGTGGCTGTGGTCAGCTCTTCCGGGCTGGCGTCTTCACCCTCAAGGATGATTTCGTAGCTGCTCTCGCGATCCTGAAGATTGTCGTCACGGAGGCGCTGGACATCGTAATGGGGAGTTTCCAGATTGGCATTTGGAATAACGATGATGCGGGCATCATGGCGCTTCTCGATCTTGGCGATCATTTTGCGCTTTTCATTCAGCAGAAATGCCGCCACCGGCACAGGAACCTGTGCGCGAATTTCGGACGTCTTGTCCTTCATGGCCTCTTCTTCCATCAGGCGCAGAATAGACAGGGCCAGAGACTCAATATCCCGAATCGTGCCCTGGCCTGAGCAGCGAGGGCAGACCACGCCACTGGTTTCACCCAGTGATGGGCGCAGACGCTGACGGGACATTTCCAGCAGGCCAAAGCGGGAGATACGGCTGGTTTGAACGCGGGCACGATCAACCGACAGCGCCTGACGAATGCGGTTCTCAACTTCCCGCTGATTCCGGTTGCTGCCCATATCGATGAAGTCGATAACAATCAGTCCGCCAATATCGCGCAGGCGCAGTTGGCGGGCAATCTCATCCGCCGCTTCGAGGTTGGTGTTATAGGCGGTTTCTTCGATATCGCCACCACGGGTTGCACGGGCGGAGTTGATATCAATGGACACCAGGGCTTCTGTTGGATCAATAACAATGGAGCCGCCGGATGGCAGTTTGACTTCACGCTGGAAGGCGGTCTCGATCTGGCTTTCAATCTGGAAGCGGTTGAACAGGGGGACGCTGTCTTTGTACAGCTTGATCTTGTTCTGGTACTGGGGCATGACCTGTTTAACAAAATCCAGGGCTTCTTGATAAACCTGGGTTTTGTCGATCAGTACTTCACCAACATCCTGGCGCAGATAGTCGCGGATAGCACGGATAATGACATTGCTTTCCTGGTAGATCAAAAATGGTGCGGGATTTTTATCGGCAGCATCTTTGATGGAGTTCCAGAGTTGCAGGAGATAGTCCAGATCCCACTGAAGGTCTTCTGTTGAACGGCCAAGGCCGGCTGTGCGAACGATGACGCCCATTTCGGCGGGGATGTCCAGCTTGCTCATGGCCTCACGCAGTTCAGCGCGCTCATCGCCTTCAATACGGCGTGAGATGCCACCGGCCCGTGGGTTGTTGGGCATCAGTACAAGGTAGCGGCCTGCCAGGCTGACCAGTGTGGTCAGGGCGGCACCTTTGTTGCCACGCTCTTCCTTATCGACCTGAACGATAACCTCGGTGCCTTCCTTGATGACTTCCTTGATGTTGGGACGACCACCAGTATGGCCGACGAAGTATTCCCGGGAGATCTCTTTTAAAGGCAGGAAGCCGTGTCGCTCTGCGCCAAAGTCCACAAACGCGGCTTCCAGGCTGGGCTCAACACGGGTGATTTTTGCTTTGTAGATGTTGGCTTTCTTCTGTTCGCGGGCTCCGGATTCGATATCCAGATCGAACAGGCGCTGCCCATCGACGAGTGCAACCCTCAGCTCTTCTTGCTGGGTTGCATTGATCAACATTCTCTTCATAGAGTACCAAATTGCTAATGGCTACCCTAAGCAGATGTTGGTGGCGAAAAGTTGTTCGTGACATTCGGTAAATCCAGCGCATTCATTGGTTTGACGGGCAATCCATCGTCTTTCCGGAAGCGCCCGGCCTGCCACCTGACGTATTCATGGTGGCTGGCAGTGCAACTGGTTTCCTTCAGCTTCTGTACAAACTCTCCGGTGCTACCCGAGTGTACACAGGCCAACAACCGCAGGAGAACGGTGTGGTCGGTGGTAACCAACTATCAGACTTACAGCCGGGCTTATTCAAGGGTAAGGCTGTAACGATATAGCAATCTGCATCCGTATGTTGACCGGATGCATAGTGGGGAGATGCGTTGATCGGGCGCTTCTGGCTGGTTGTGGATACGTTTACAGGTATCACTGAGCCTGTCACTAGCATATGACCCGTCCGCTGTTCTTCATCCCTGGTATCGGGAGCGCAACCTCTGTTCTTGGGTGGCACTGTTTATCTATCACGGCTGTGGCCGTGGTCTTTAATCGTTCAGCACCATGGCAGGAACTCATGCCCTCAGGGAGGGATGCAACTGGTTCATCTGCCATGATGTCTGCCTGAGCGGCTATTCCCGGAGTTACCTGGCCCGGACTTGTTCATCGGGTAAACGTAGCTCCGGTTTATTTTCGGCCCGGTTAGCGGAATTTAAGTGATGCTATCCCTTTCGGGTCATGCTCAGACTTCGTAAATCGAACTGCCTCTTCGGATAGTTACAAGGCAGTGCCACAACTATATCAGTAATCTGTAAGTGCTTCAAATGACACAAAGCTGATAACATTACCTGAAAGAAAATCGCGGTAATCCCTGAAAGTCTTTTTATCTCAACCGGTTAAGGTAGAGCTTTCGGGGCTGCAACTTGGCATAAACAGATATGTGGTTAGACGATTGAAACAAGCAAACGTTAACTTTATTACCATTGATGAGGATGCGGCTGGTCAGCGTGTTGATAATTTTCTGTTGCGGGTTCTTAAAGGTGTGCCCAAGACCAGGGTGTATCGTATCGTTCGCAAGGGTGAGGTACGGGTCAACAAAAAGCGGGTAAGCGCAGATTATCGCCTTGAATTGAACGATGTTGTTCGTATTCCTCCGGTCAGGGTGGCCGAAAGGGAGGCTCCGGTAAGGCCCGCTGACAGCGTGATCGCTCAATTGGAAAAAGCGGTACTTTATGAAGATGATCTGCTGCTGATTATCAACAAACCGTCCGGGCTTGCTGTGCATGGCGGCAGTGGTCTGTCTTATGGTGTAATTGAAGCGCTTCGCCAGCTACGGCCGGATAACCGCACGCTGGAACTGGCGCATCGCCTGGACCGGGACACCTCGGGTTGTCTGGTGATTGCCAAGCGCCGCAGTATGCTGCGTCACCTGCATAACCAGTTGCAGCAGAAAGAAAAAGTTGAAAAGCTGTATCATGCGCTGGTGGTGGGTAAGTGGCCAGCGAGAAAGCAGCTGGTCAATGCGCCGCTGTTGAAGAACGTGCTGCAGTCAGGAGAGCGGATGGTCCGGGTGCATGTGGATGGCAAAAAATCCCGAACAGCGTTTCGAGTACTGAACCGTTTTCCAAATATGACCCTGGTTGAGGCTTACCCCATCACAGGGCGGACCCATCAGATTCGGGTTCACTGTCTGCACGCAGGGCATCCCATTGCCGGGGATGAAAAATACGGTAAGGATTCAGACAATCAGTCCCAGAAGCAGTTTGGTCTTAAAAGGCTGTTCCTGCATGCCGCCAGTATCGAATTTGACCTGCTGGATGGTAAGCGATTGAAGGTTGAAGCGCCTTTGCCGGACGACCTGGCTGAGGTGTTGTCAGCTTTACAAGGGCTGGATGCCGAACCGAAGAATTGATAAATATGATCGTTTTTGAGTGAACCTGTTTAAGGGGTGATTATGCAAGACAAGTGGCGGGAGTCCTCGTCTGAGGCGCAGGATAGCCTGGACAGTAATCGAGCCTGGGATCTGGTGGATGCCCTGGCCAAAGGCTCGCTGCTGGAGCAGCAGCGTTCCCGGCGATGGGGTATATTTTTTAAGCTGCTGACCTTTGGCTGGTTGTTTTTCTCCGTTGCTGTCATTTATAACGCGACCAATATCAATGATGTGGTGATCAGTGATGGCTCCAGTGAGCATACGGCGCTGGTGGAGATTGATGGCCAGATTGGTGGTGGCGATGTGAATGCAGATGTCGTGGTGTCGGGATTACGCTCAGCCTTTGAGGATCCGGGCACTAAAGCGGTGATTTTGAGAATTAACAGCCCGGGTGGTAGCCCTGTTCAATCTGGCTATATCTATGATGAGATTCTCAGGCTGCGCGAACTGCACAAGGATACTCCTCTTTACGCGGTCATTATGGATATTGGTGCGTCTGGCGGCTACTACATTGCCGCTGCCGCTGATGAAATTTACGCTGACAAGGCCAGCCTGGTAGGGTCTATCGGCGTTATTTCCTCTGGTTTCGGTTTTGTCGGGGCGATGGAGAAGCTGGGGGTTACCCGCAGAACCTATACCTCCGGTGAAAATAAGGCATTCCTTGATCCATTCCAGTCCGTGGACCGTGAAGCTGCTGTCGAATGGCAAGCGTCGCTGGATACTATTCACCAGCAGTTTATTGACGCGGTAAAAAACGGGCGGGGTGATCGACTGGCTGATCGGGCGGATATCTTTTCAGGCATGGTCTGGTCTGGTGAACAGGCCAAAACACTGGGTCTGATTGATGGTCTGGGCAGTGCCGGTTATGTGGCCCGTGAAGTGGTGGGTGAAGAGGATATTGTTGATTACACCTTTCGCCTTTCACCATTGGAAAAATTTGCCCGGGATTTTGGGGCTGGTGTCAGCGCCACTTTGGTGGAAGCCCTGGGTGACGGTTTTCAGTTAATGTGATTTGATTACCGGGTCTGCTGTGCAAGACCCGGTGTATTTACCCTATCTGCCCAAAGGATAAACCCCTTCATTCATCAGCATGGTGGTCAGGGTGATCAGTGGCAGTCCAATCAGGCTGTCAGGATCATCGCCAGCCATTTTCTCGAACAGGGTTATGCCCAGTCCTTCACATTTGAAGCTGCCAGCGCAGTCCAGCGGACTTTCTGCATCTATATAGGTGGCAATCTGCGTGCTGGACAGTGTTCGGAACCAGACGGTGTAATCCACACAGGTCAGCTGATGCTCTGCTGTAGCGGTGTTCAGCAGGCAAAGTCCGGTGTGGAAAACCACCTGTCTGCCGCTGCAGTTGGACAGCTGTTGAATGGCTTGTTCCCGGGTTCCGGGTTTGCCCAGAATTCTATTGTCCAGCGCGGCGGTTTGGTCGGAGGCAATAATCAGGGTGTCCGGATGCTGATCTGCCAGTATCAGGGCTTTTTCCCGGGAAAGCCTGATGGCCAGCTCCCTGGCGCTCTCTCCGGGTTCAGGGGGTTCGTCAATGTCTGGTGAGGCCTGGCTGAACGTCAGGTTAAGTCGTTCAAGCAGGCTTTTTCGATAGGGTGAGCCTGAGGCTAGCAATATATTCATCGTTTTATGTTGTGCTGGTGGTGCGGGCAAAGGGTGCGGATAGTCGAGCACAGTATGCACGGTTACGAATTTTTGTAAAACACGCCTGCGCCATCCGGCAGCAGGTTGTGAAAAATACTGTCTTCAGGCATGTTATTCATGAAATAGTTGAAATTCTGATAAACCTCACCCGAAAAGGATGTTTGACAGCAAAGGGGCATCGCCCTATGATTGCGCGCTTATGTTATCAGGCCAATTACCAAAAACCATTGATCCGCGGAAACTCGCGCGTCAGGGGTTACAGTTTGAAGGTTCGCTGGCGCTTAAACAGTTTGATCGACTGGTGGCCAGTCTCGCTGACGATCAGGGCGAGGTGAAGGTCTTTCTTCATTTCTACATGAGCGAAGATCACCGAGTGGTTCTTGAGGGGCATGTTGAAGCGAATCTTAAAATGATTTGTCAGCGCTGCCTTGATGTAGCAGAACTTCCCGTGCGTTCAGACCTCAACCTGATGGGTGTATTGACCGATGAGCAGGCCCGGTCCCTGCCAGAGGGTTATGAACCCCTGATGCTCCAGGAGGAGCCGATGGAGTTAGTGCCCCTGCTGGAGGAAGAGCTTCTGTTGAGCCTTCCTATCGTGGCTTATCATCCGCCTGAAGCCTGCCAGGTTCAGCAGAACTTTACTACTGAATCTGATGAAGAGGCTGAGGCTTCCGCTGCCCGGGCAGAGGAAGAGAAAAAGCGTCGTAACCCGTTCAGTGTTCTGGCTAGTCTGAAAGCTGATCAGGATTAAAGTACTACCGAACCCAAATAGAGTTCCAGGCAAAGAATTTAGGAGAGTTGACACATGGCTGTTCAGCAAAACCGTAAAACCCGTTCCAAGCGTGACATGCGCCGTTCCCACGACAGTCTGACTGCTTCTCAGCTGTCTGTTGATGCGACTTCCGGCGAAACTCATCGTCGTCATCACATGACCGCTGACGGCTTCTACCGTGGCCGCAAAGTGCTTGAAGGTAAAGTCGGCGAGTGAGTCGTTGTATGCCAGGATGGTCAGCAGCTCCAGGACGGAGAATAGCGCTTGATGTTATGAGCGGGGACGAAAGTCCCCGTTCTCGTATCCGGGCTGCCCTCCGAGCCCTGGATGCTTATCCGGATCTTCATCTTTCCCTGGTAGGTGATCAGCAACTGATTACCGGTCACCTCTCTTCTATTGCTTTCGATCAGTCCCGCCTTACGGTTATTCATGCTGGTAAGACCATTGGCATGGATGAAAAACCCTCTTTTGCCCTGAGATCCAAAGAGGATAGCTCCATGTGGGTTGCCCTTGAGCAGGTGGCTGATGGCCATGCGGCTGCCTGCGTCAGCTCGGGGAATACGGGGGCTCTGATGGCCATGGGGCGATTTGCCCTGAAGACCTTTGTGGGTATTGATCGTCCCGCCATTGCCGGAGCTATTCCCTGTGCGGGTGGCAGTGTTCTGCTGCTGGATATGGGGGCCAATGTTGACTGTCCAGCCAATAGTCTTTATCAGTTTGCTGTGATGGGGTCTTTGCTGGCCGCTACTGTCAGGGGTATCAATGCTCCGAGGGTGGGGTTGCTGAACGTCGGCACTGAGGATATCAAAGGGAATGAACAGGTAAAGCTGGCAAATCGGCTGTTGAAAGAAGATGGTCGTTTGAACTACATCGGCTATATCGAAGGGAATGATGTGTTTGCCGGTGGCGCGGATGTGGTGGTCTGCGACGGTTTTGTTGGCAATATTGCCCTGAAAACCGGAGAGGGGGTTGCCGGTTTAATCCGTGACAGCCTGGTTGCCGCTTTTCAGCAGACGCTTTGGCGTCGGTTTCTCTCTCTGCTGATTGCGCCGGTCATGCGCAAAATCTATAAAAGCATTGATCCGGTAGTATACAACGGTGCCAGTTTTCTCGGGCTGCAGGGGATTGTGGTCAAAAGTCACGGTCACTCCGATGAAGAAGGTTTTTTTCGGGCTATCGGCGAGGCCGTCAGGGAAGTGGATAGTGATGTTCCCGGGCGGTTGGCAGAAGAGATAGAATTAATGCTGGGAGAGGGGTAAAGGTTAATGATGATTGAAAGCCATCCCTGGAAGATATGATCCGAAATAGCAGGTGAGCGTACATTACCGGCCCCGGAATAACAACAGGGCTACTGCCTCAAAAACAGACTGTTGGTTTTCCGGGTCTGGTAGCTGGTCTCTTGCCTCGGTTAAACAGGTTGTATTTTTCGCTGATCGTTTCTGAGTGAATGTTCCGGAAAAATAAGTTGCCCTGCATAGATCATTGTGACTGCCTTACTGAACTTATTGCCAAGGCTTTACCGTTAATAATGATCAATTGCAACTCCAGGTCAGAGATTGCACGGGATTTGCAGGTAATGGTATCTATAATATTTTGTGTTAATTATTCTGTGCTTATAATCATTTTTGGTTCTTTTTTGTTATTGGAAACATAAATTTACTTACCTTGTTGTCTATTTTTCCTATAATTGCCCCGGTTTTTTATTGGGAAGCGTATCTGGTCTTTGGGCTGACTGCATTAATCGGTGCGGTTGTACCGAGAGGTTCGCTTCGTATTCAATTGAATTTCAGGCCTCTCGGTAACAGGAGAGCCAAGCGAAAGAGCGGGTTGCAATGACGGATAAGCTTGCTTTTGTCTTTCCAGGACAAGGGTCCCAACAAGTTGGCATGATCGCTGACTATCTTTCAGAGCCAGTGGTGCGGGCAACGTTTGCTGAAGCCACCGGGGGGCTTGGTTTTGATCTCCTGAACATGGTTTCTGAGGGGCCTGCTGAGGCGCTGAATCAGACGGAGAATACCCAGCCTGCATTGCTGGTATCCAGTGTGGCTCTCTGGCGTCTCTGGTGTGAGCGTCAGGGCGAAGCGCCGTCGATGATGGCCGGGCACAGCCTGGGTGAATATTCGGCCCTGGTGTGTGCCGGTGCGATGAATTTTGCCGATGCCGTCAGTCTGGTTCGTCTGCGTGGACTGTTTATGCAGGAGGCGGTTGCCTCCGGTGCAGGAGCCATGGCTGCTATTATTGGCCTTGATGATGCAGATGTGGTTGCTGCCTGTGAGAAAGCGGCAGGTGATGAAGTGGTCGAGGCGGTCAATTTCAATGCCCCCGGTCAGGTGGTGATTGCCGGACAGGTTGCCGCAGTTAAACGTGTCATTGAGTCTGCCAAAGCAGCGGGTGCCAAAAGGGCGATTGAGCTGCCAGTCAGTGTTCCTTCTCATTGTGCCTTGATGAAGCCTGCTGCAGAGCGCCTGCAAAAAGCGTTGGACGGTATTGAGTTGATCGAGCCGGTGATTCCGGTGGTGCAGAATGTCTCTGCCAGTGTCTGTTCTGATCCGGCTCAGCTTAAGGCGAATCTGGTGGCTCAGCTGTACAGTCCGGTTCGCTGGGTTGAGTCTGTGGAAACCATGATGGCCGCTGGTGTTGGCCGGTTTGCTGAATGCGGCCCCGGTAAAGTGCTGGCTGGACTGAATAAACGTATTGCACGACGTGCGCCCATTGCTACGCTGGAGTCTGCTGACGCTATGGCTCAGATGCTGGCAGAAGCTAACCAATAAGGAACAGGCGGGAAATGACTGCTGAAAGAGAGCTGGATCGGTCCATTGCAGGAGATGGTTTGAAGGGGAAGGTTGCCCTGGTTACCGGTGCCAGTCGTGGTATTGGCAAAGCCATAGCATTTGCCCTGGGGAAAGCCGGAGCCATCGTGATTGGCACGGCAACGTCTGAGTCCGGTGCGGCGGCCATTACTGACGCTTTGCAGGCGGAAGGTATTCAAGGTCAGGGCATGGCCCTGAACGTAACTTCAGCGGATGAATGTCAGGCAGTGCTCAAGGTGATCTGCGCAGAATATGGCGCACCGTTGATTCTGATCAACAATGCCGGCATTACCCGTGATAATATCCTGATGCGCATGAAGGAGGAGGAGTGGGATGACGTTATTGATACTAATCTCAGTTCCATCTTCCGGATGAGTAAGGCTGTCCTGCGTGGCATGACTAAAGCTCGCTGGGGGCGGATAGTGAATATCAGCTCTGTCGTTGGTTCCATGGGTAACCAGGGGCAGGCAAATTATGCGGCAGCCAAGGCCGGTATTGAAGGCTTCACCAGGGCGATGGCCCGTGAAGTCGGTTCAAGAAGCATTACCGTGAACACCGTTGCTCCGGGCTTTATCGAAACCGATATGACCAGGGCGCTGCCTGAAGAGCAGCAGTCCTTCCTGCTTGGCCAGATTCCCCTGGCCCGGTTGGGGCAGCCGGAAGAAATTGCCGCTGCTGTTGCATTTCTGGTCAGTGAGCCTGCCGGGTATATCACTGGTGAGACCTTGCATGTCAATGGCGGCATGTACATGAATTAATCCTCCTTGGCCGGAACCTGTAGTAATGAGCAGGGCGAGGCAAGCCCTGTTCTAATGGGTTGGGTTTTGGGGTTTTGTTAAATCTGTTGTCAATTTGCGTGGATGGTCACCGGTTTTCCATGAACTGGCTTGAAATTCCCATAATTGACCATATACACTAGTTCACCTGTAGCCTCAGGCTGCACCGAATATCGATAGGAGCACAACAAGGTATGAGCACCATTGAAGAGCGCGTTAAGAAGATTGTTTGCGAACAGCTTGGCGTGAAGGAAGACGAAGTCACTAACAGTGCGTCATTCGTAGAGGATCTTGGCGCGGACTCTCTGGATACTGTTGAGTTGGTGATGGCGTTGGAAGAGGAATTCGAAACCGAGATTCCTGATGAAGAGGCTGAGAAAATCACCACTGTTCAGGAAGCAATTGACTACGTTGTTGCACACTCCTGATTCTGCCTTGATTTGCACAACTGTATCTTTGTGACACGCTTTCCCGATACATATTCTCTAGCGAAAGTATCCCCAAAGTATGTCACTCGAAAGCCGCACGACGATGGTCTGCGGCTTTTGTTGTTTATGGCAGTCTGCTGGCTATCGCGGTAAAAGCTGGCTGCGTGATGACATTAAGTAGTTGGCCAAATGGAATCGTATATTTCTGGCTAAGTGGGCAGTTACTATGCAAGGCACAACGAAGGGAGCATAGCCTTAGCTATGTGACCGGAGTTGTAACGCCGCACGACTGCATGGATGCAGGAGCTAGAGCAACGCAGGAGCAGTTGCCGGGAGTGACTGACCACTTAGTCAGAAAATATGATTTCATTTGGTTAACTACTTATCATCGTGTTGTTGTCGTTTTTTCATAGTCAGGCTGCTGTGGCGATGCTTTGATGTGAATGACGGTTCATTAAATCTATACGACAGGTCAGCAGGAGAGTCAGTCTTGTCGGAAGAAAAAAATACAGAACGATTGTCGCAGCGAATGCGTAGAAGGGTTGTTGTAACAGGCATGGGGGCAATAACCCCGGTGGGCAATAATGTCCATGACAGCTGGTCTGCCCTGTTAGCTGGGCGCAGTGGTATTGAAGCGATCTCCCATCTTGATACGAAAGGTTTCAGTGTATCTATCTGTGGCGCGGTCAAAGGTTTTGATCCTGACGGTGTTATCGATAAGAAAGATGCCCGTAAAATGGATGTCTTTATTCAATACGGTGTGGCTGCTGCTGCCGAGGCCATGGCTGACGCCGGTCTGGTGATTGATGATCACTGTGCGCACCGATATGGTGTGGCGATCGGCTCGGGTATTGGTGGTTTGACGTCTATTGAACAGAACCACTCCACACTGCTGAACAGCGGCCCGCGTCGAATATCCCCATTTTTTATTCCTGCTGCCATCGTCAATATGGCGGCGGGCTGGGTTTCCATGAAATACAATCTTCAGGGACCCAACTTTGCCACCTCTACAGCCTGTGCTACCGGCAGCCATGCCATTGCCCTTGCCGCGAGAACCATCGCTTATGGTGATGCCGATCTGATGGTGGCCGGCGGTGCCGAAAAAGGTTCGTCTGCGCTGGGCATGACCGGTTTTGCCGCAGCCCGTGCGCTCTCTACCCGTAACCATGAGCCTGAAAAAGCCAGCCGCCCGTGGGATGCGGATCGTGATGGTTTTGTCCTGGGGGATGGTGCCGGTATTCTGGTGCTGGAAGAGTACGAACATGCGGTTAAACGTGGTGCCAGGATTTACGCTGAGCTCAGTGGTGTTGGCATGAGTGGTGATGCCTGGCACATGACGTCGCCGCCAGAAGATGGTCGTGGTGCTGCGCGTGCCATGATGTCAGCCCTTGAAGATGCCGGTCTGGCACCTGAAAATGTGTCGTATATTAATGCCCACGGCACGTCCACACCGGCAGGGGATGTGGCTGAAACACTGGCGATTCATAAGGTGTTTGGTACCCACGCCGCGCGCTTGGCGGTCAGTTCCACCAAATCCATGACCGGCCATTTGCTGGGGGCTGCCGGGGCGGTGGAAGCGGTATTCAGTATCAAATCCCTGGTTGAAGGTGTGATTCCCCCGACCATCAATCTGGATCAGCCCGGCGAAGGCTGTGATCTTGATTATGTGCCGCACCATGCCAGGAAAATGCCGATGGATCATGTGCTCTCCAACTCTTTTGGCTTTGGCGGTACCAATGTAACCCTGGCATTTTCCAGATTAGACAGCTAAGAGGGGGTTCCGGGTGAGTGAGTATCCAGTCTGGGTGAATGGAGTACCTGAAAGTGTCCTGCCGGTTTCAGACCGTGGGCTGGCTTACGGGGATGGCTTATTTGAAACGGTTCGGGTTGCCGGTGGTAAGCCAACGCTGGCTGACTACCATTGGCGTCGTCTGCAACGCTCTTGCCAGCAGCTGGGTATTGCCGTGGATATTGAGCGATTGCTTGAGGAGGTGGATGCCTTTCTGTTGGATAACCGGGCCGATGACGGTGTGCTGAAGGTTATGATCACCCGGGGCAGCGGTGGACGCGGCTATAATCCTGAGGGTTGTCTCTCTTCGCGTCGGATTCTGTCACTCCACCCGCTGCCGTCAAGGTCCCGTGATCCCGCAGTGCATGGGGCACGGGTAAAGCTTTGTCAGATGCGTCTTGGGCGAAGTGACCTGGCAGGTCTGAAGCATCTGAATCGTCTGGAGCAGGTCCTGGCCAGAAGTGAATGGCAGGGCGATGCTTACGACGAAGGTCTGCTGTGTGACTTTGCGGGCAACCTGGTTGAAGGCACCATGAGTAATCTGTTTGTTGTGACCCATGAAGGTGACCTGGTGACTCCGGATCTGTCATTCCAAGGTGTGGCGGGGGTTTGTCGCGATTTTATCATTGAGTTTGCCCGTCATCGTGGGATGACGGTTAAAGAGCAGTCCGTACCCCGGGGGCTGGATGTTGCGGAAGTCTTTCTCTGCAACAGTGTCAACGGTGTCTGGCCTGTGATTGAATGCGAGGGAAGGGAGTGGGAGATTGGCCCACTGACTGTCCAAATTCGAGATTGTGTACTGGAAGAATTCAATGCTTAGGAAGTTGCTGCTGACACTGTTCGGTGGTTTGCTGTTGGCTCTGTTTCTGGTCCTGGCAGGTCTTGCAGCTGGCTGGTATGGTCTGCGCTGGTATGGTGATCAGCAGGTGCCGGTAACCAGTGAAGCCGGGTTTGTCATTGTTACGGGCGACTCGCTGGGACGTGTGGTGCAGCGACTGGCGGCAGACCGGCTGATTCAATATCCTGATATGTTTAAGGTCTTTGCCCGGGTCAAGGGGGTTGCTGCGGACCTTCATGCCGGGGAATACCTGATTGCTACCGGTACCACCTATCGGCAGCTGTTGCACAAGTTTGTTACTGGTGATGTTCGTTACTTCAGCGCGACCCTGGTGGAAGGCTGGACACTAAAAGAGTTGCTCGCAGACTTGAATAGCCACCCGAAACTGGCCGCTCCGGTAGAGCTGAACAAACTGCCAGCGGTGATGGGGGCGTTGCCCGGGGATGTACCGCAGACCGATAACCTGGAAGGGTTGTTCTATGCGGACACCTACAGCTTTGAAGCGGGGACGCCGGTGGCGTCAATTCTGCAAAGAGCCTATCAAAGGCTGCAATCCGTCCTTGCGGATGAGTGGGATCAAAAGGCCAAAAACCTGCCGTATAGATCCCCCTACGAAGCCTTGATTATGGCGTCGATTATTGAGAAAGAGACCGGTGTGCCATCCGAGCGGCCTGATATTGCCGGTGTCTTTATCCGACGTCTGGAAAAAAGGATGCGACTGCAGACCGATCCGACCGTTATCTACGGTATGGGTGATCGTTACCAGGGTGAATTGAATCGTCGTATGCTGCGGGAACGAACCGCCTATAACACCTATGTGATTCATGGTCTGCCGCCAACCCCGATTGCGACGGTTGGCCGTGAGGCCATTCAGGCGGCACTGAATCCGTCCAATGGGGAAACGCTTTATTTTGTTGCCCGTGGCGATGGTACTCACCACTTTTCCAAAACACTGGCTGAGCACAATCGCGCCGTCAGGAAGTATCAGATTACGGAACGGCGGAAAGATTATCGTTCTACGGTGCAATAGCAATACTAATGAAATTGAGAGATTGATGGGTTTTTTTCTGACGATTGAAGGCTGTGAAGGTGCCGGTAAAACCACCGCCAAAGAGGTTGTTCTGCAATGGTTAAAGGCTAATGGCCATGATGTTGTTGAAACCCGGGAGCCAGGTGGCACGCCATTGGCTGAACAGCTGAGAAGCCTGGTGCTGGCCGAACACGAAGAGACGGTGACGGATACTACCGAACTGTTGATGGTCTTTGCCGCGCGCAGCCAGAACCTCAGTCAGCGTGTCGAACCTGCACTGGCTGAGGGCAAGGTGGTGGTTTGTGACCGGTTTACCGATGCAACTTATGCCTATCAGGGTGGTGGTCGTGGTATCGATGAGCAGCGTATCGCGGTACTGGAGCAGCTGGTGCAGGGAGATCGCAGGCCGGATATGACGTTGCTTCTGGATATTGAGCCGGAACTTGGCCTGGCAAGGGCGAAAGGTCGGGCTATGGAGCAGGGTGGGGCGCTGGATCGGATTGAGCAGGAAGCGATCGAGTTCTTTCACCGCGTTCGCACTGTCTATCTGGAAAGGGCTGAGCGTTTACCCGATCAGTACGTTGTTATTGATGGCAGTCAGTCGATTCCAGAGGTTGAAGCACACATCATCAAGGTTTTGCAGCGTCGGCTTGGGAGTCAATAGCTCCACGGCCAAGGATAAAGGTTGGATTAATATTGAGTTCTGAATCAACTGATATGGTGAGTAACTTCTTGTCAAAGCCGTTACCCTGGCACGGGGTTCAGTGGCAACCACTGGTTCAGCGAATGCAGGCAGGCCTGCTTTCCCATGCCCTGCTGTTGAAGGGGGGCCCCGGGGTGGGCAAGGGTTATTTTGCCAGGGCTATGGCCACTCGTGTGCTTTGTCATCAAAACAGTGGTGATTACGCCTGTGGTCATTGCAAGAGCTGTGAGCTGGTAAAGGCGGGAACTCATCCTGACCTGCTGGCGGTTCAGCCTGAGGCGACAGGCAAGCCAATCAAGATTGACCAGATTCGTCAGGTCAATGAGTTTGCCCGTAAAACCGCCCAGCAGGGGGGGCGCAGGGTCATCGTTATTAACCCGGCGGAAGCGATGAATGTTAATGCCGCCAATGCATTGCTGAAAAGTCTGGAAGAGCCCGGCGGTGATACTCTCTTTATTCTGGTCAGTGCCCGCTCCGGAGATATGTTGCCGACCATCCGCAGCCGTTGTCAGATGGTGTCTTTTACTGTGCCGGATACTGTGCAGGCAAAAGCCTGGTTGTCGGATCATATTGCCGATCCTCTGGTGGTGGATCAGTTGTTGAGCCTTTCATCAGGTTCGCCCATGACCGCCAGGGCAATGTTTGATCATGATACGCTGGCAGTTCGAGGTCGTTTGTTCAATGCTATGCCCGAACTGTTTCGTGGGAATCTGACCCCTGTAGAAATGGCGAAAGAGTGGCATACGGGTAACCTGGTTGAACTGCTGGACTGGATGGGCAGCTGGCTGGATGATGCTGTAAAACTGAAACTGGCGGCCGATGAAAGCTGTGTTCGGAATCGTGATTTGATGAGAATGCTGGACTATATGGCTAAAAAAGTGGAAGCGGGTGATCTGCTGGTATTGCGCGATAAGATCATGCAACAGCGACAGCAATTGCTTGAGGGCGCTAACCTGAACAGTCAGATGTTGATGGAAGGTGTGTTCAGCGATTATCTTGAGCTGGTGATATAAATCGGGTTCTGAACCCGTTCAGAATTTGAATTCAGGAAAAAAGGAGAGGGCTGTCATGGGGAAAGGGATGCAGGGACTGATGTCTCTGACCATACGGGACACGGCATCACTCTATGAAGCGTATATGCCGTTTATCAGTGGCGGCGGGCTGTTTGTGCCAACTCACAAACATTACAACCTCGGGGATGACGTGTTTATTCGTCTGACGCTGATGGATGAGCCGGAGAAGATTCCTGTGCCGGGGAAGGTGGTTTGGGTGACGCCGATGGGGGCCCAGGGTGGCCGACAGGCAGGGATCGGTATTCAATTTAATGATCCGACTGACAGTGTCCGCAGTAAAATTGAGAAGCATATCGCCGGTGCCTTGTCGTCGAACCGCCATACCAACACAATGTGAGCGGTCTTTTGACAGTGTGCCCGAACCAGTCAGTGAAAAGGTCACGCTGCTCCAATGGCGACCCGGTCATCCTTAACTGACCGTGTGGGTTGCCTACACTTCCAGTTTCCGGAAATATCCGGTCTCTTTATTTCAGACATCCGGGCCAGCAGGCCTGGTAGCAGACTCATCAAAAAACCTCCTGACCCTGTGGCTGAAATTGGTTTTATGAAACCTGCGGTGCAAATTTGTCAGGGTTGAACTTTCAGGAGAGAAGAATGTTTATTGACTCCCATTGTCATCTCGACCGTCTGGATTTGAGTGCTTATGAGGGGAATCTTGACCTTGCAGTAGAGGCAGCCAGGGCGGCGGGTGTGGATCGTATGCTCTGTATTGGCATCGATCTGGCCAATGGTCCGGAAGTAGTATCACTGGCGGAGCGGTATGAGGATGTCTATGCCTCGGTTGGCGTTCATCCACTGGACTGCAAGGAGGTTGTGCCTGATATCGACGTTGTGCGCTCACTGGCCAACCATAAAAAAGTGGTTGCTATCGGTGAAACAGGGCTTGATTACTACTACGCCACCACCGAGGGGGCTCAGGCGGTTCAGCGGCAGTCCTTTATTAACCATCTTGAACTGGCCGCAGAACTGGTGTTGCCGGTGGTGGTGCATACCCGCGATGCCCGGGAAGATACTCTGGACTTTCTCCGTGAATACGGTTCCAGGGAGTCTGCCGGGGTGCTGCACTGCTTTACCGAGTCTCTGGAGATGGCAAAAGCGGCATTGGACCTGAATTACTACATTTCCATATCGGGTATTGTGACCTTTCGGAATGCGTCTGCGTTGCGGGCGGTGGTTGACTATTTACCCATGGATCGTTTGCTGATTGAAACAGACTCTCCCTATCTGGCACCGGTCCCCCATCGGGGCAAGTCGAATGAGCCAAGGTTCGTTGCCGATGTGGCACGATTTATTGCTGAGCTGAAAGGAGTGACACCCGAGGAGCTTGGAGAAAAAACGTCTGACAATTTCTATCGGCTGTTCCGCCGGGCAGTCTGATTGGTAAGCAATGGTCGTGTAACCTAGTACATGGTTTCAATGAGTTTGACGGGATGTCATGCCTCCGCACTTCGTTCGTCCTGAGCCTGTCGAAGGGCGGAAACTCCGGACTCTGATAGATCGTGCCAAGCACCCTTCGACTCCGCTCAGGGTGAACGGAGATTATACACCTCAAACTCATTGAAACCATGTACTAGTGCTATAAAGGAAAAATTATGTATCAGGTTTTGCATGATTGAAGGGTAAGTTGGCCGAGAATTCTCGCTGTTTTCTCTGCCAGGGAAGAGCGAGAAAAACTCTGGCGATTAGGGTATTTGTTGGTTATTTCTTATAGGTATTGGTAAAAATATCCTCCCTGTCAGTATGGCATATCACCTCCAGTCTATTTATAATTGCGCCACCATTTTCATCGGTGATGTTGCGGATTTAGGCTCAGATACGGAATTTCCGATCATGCTTCAGCTAATTATAAAGAACACAAGTTCTACAATTACGATGCTTGTCTATCTGGATGCCCATCAGAATTCGGCTGATTTTCAGCGGAGTTTTTTCTGTGTCTGATCGGATTGCCAGATTGCTTTCCGGGAATAAAACTGCGCAGCAGTAACCTTGAAAAAGGGGGTTTGCTATCAGCTTCTGCTGCCTGACCCTGAAGCTTTAGGCCTCAGGGTTTTGCCTTGCCCGGCGTGTTTGCTCCCCCCTTTCTCAAGTTGCTTATTGACCATAATGTGCAGTGCCCCGGCCAGTGTTCTGGTTAGCGGGAGTTTTGTTTTTGTGTTTTTCGTCAGGGAAGACTCAATGACCATGGCTTCCATAATTCGTTACGACAGTTCCGGATCACCGGAGAGACGGGTTACTCCTGACCTCAACTTGATTGATTAGGCGAAAGGTATGATCAAAATCAAACAGGGGCTGGATCTCCCGATCTCAGGATCGCCTGAACAAAGTATCTCGGAAGGCAGGGCGGCGCGCTCTGTTGCCGTGATTGGCTTTGATTATGTAGGTATGAAACCTACGATGGCGGTTGCTGTGGGAGATCGAGTTAAGAAAGGGCAACTGCTCTTTACCGATAAAAAGACACCGGGTATCCGGTACACTGCATTGGCTGGCGGTACAGTTTCAGCAATTAACCGTGGTGAAAAACGGGTGTTGCAATCCGTGGTGATCGATGTCGATGGCCAGGAAGAAGAAGAGACCTTTACAGCCTTCAAACCTGAAGAGCTGGCGGGTCTGACCGCTGAACAGGTGGAAGCGTTGCTGAATGAATCCGGTCTATGGACTGCCCTGCGCACCCGTCCGTTCAGCAAGGTACCCGTATTGGGAACCCGCCCGGCGTCGATCTTTATCACGGCGATTGATACTCACCCGCTGGCTGCCAATCCGGAAGTGGTGATCAGGGAACAGGCCGAGGCGTTTGAACAGGGTATCAATATCCTGGGTAAACTCAGTGGCGGCAAGATCTTCCTGTGCAAGGCACCGGGTGCCAACATTCCTGCGGGCATTGCCAACAGTGAAGAGTTTGCAGGTCCCCATCCCGCAGGTCTGCCAGGTACACACATCCACTTTCTGGACCCGGTTTCTGCCACCAAAACGGTTTGGCAGGTGGGTTATCAGGATGTTATTGCCGTCGGTAAACTGTTTACCACCGGTAAGCTGTTCACGGATCGTGTTGTCTCTCTGGCAGGGCCTCAGGTTGACAAGCCACGCCTGGTTCGTACCCGCCTGGGTGCCTCTACCGATGAAATCACTGCCGGTGAACTGAAGCCTGCCACCAACCGTATTATTTCTGGATCGGTATTTGGCGGTCGCACTGCCAAAGGTCCATTTGCTTACCTGGGACGTTACCATAATCAGGTTTCCGTTCTGGAAGATAGTGACGAGCGTCTGTTCCTGGGCTGGGTCAACCCAACGGTGGATCGCTTCTCCATTCTGCGGGTTATGACCTCCGGCCTGAGCAAGAGCCGCCTGTTCAACTTCACCACAACGACAAACGGTGGTGAGCGTGCGATGGTACCCGTAGGCAACTACGAAAAGATGATGCCTCTGGATATCCTGGCGACTCAGCTGCTTCGTGCCATTATTGTCGGTGACACCGAGACTGCTCAGAAACTGGGTGCCCTTGAGCTGGAAGAGGAAGACCTGGCTCTCTGCACATTCGTTTGTGCGGGTAAGTATGAGTACGGCCCCCTGCTGCGTGACAACCTGACCCGTATTGAGCTGGAGGGGTAATCAGTGAAGCCATTAAGAAATCTCCTTGACTCGATGGAACCCCATTTCGTCAAGGGCGGTAAATACGAAAAATTCTATGCGCTGTATGAAGCCGCTGACACGCTGTTCTATACACCGCTGGACAAAACCCATAACACCAGCCACGTGCGTGATGCGGTTGATCTGAAGCGCATGATGGGGCTGGTCTGGTTATGTACCTTCCCGGCCATGTTCTTCGGTATGTGGAACGTGGGTTATCAGGCAAACACGGCCATTGCCAATGGTCTGGGCACTGTCCCGGCTGACTGGCACGGTATGCTGATTGCCATGCTGGCCGGTAATGATCCTGCCAGTATCCTGGATAACCTGATCTATGGTGCTGTTCACTTTCTGCCCATCTACGCCGTGACTTTCTTTGTCGGTGGTTTCTGGGAAGTGCTGTTTGCCATTATCCGTAAGCATGAAGTGAATGAAGGTTTCTTCGTTACCTCCGTGCTGTTTGCCCTGATTGTGCCACCCTCCATCCCGCTCTGGCAGGTAGCCCTGGGTATCTCCTTCGGTGTCGTTATCGGTAAGGAAGTATTCGGCGGTACGGGCAAGAACTTCCTGAACCCGGCGCTGACTGGCCGTGCGTTCCTGTTCTTCGCATATCCGGCGCAGATTTCCGGTGACCTGGTATGGACTGCGGCTGACGGCTTCTCCGGTGCCACCATGTTGAGCGTTACCCAGCAGGGCGGTATGGAAGCACTGCAACAGTCCATCAGTTGGATCCAGGCGTTTGTTGGCGTGATGCAGGGTTCTGTAGGCGAGACATCGACACTGGCCATCTTTATCGGTGGTGCGGTTCTGCTGTTCTCTGGTATTGCTTCCTGGAGAATTGTCGCGGGTACCATGATCGGTATGATTGCCCTGTCTACCCTGTTCAACATGATCGGTTCTGATACCAATTACATGTTCCATATGCCCTGGTACTGGCACATGGTCCTGGGTGGATTTGCCTTCGGTCTGATCTTCATGACCACGGATCCGGTATCGGCGTCCATGACTAACCAGGGCCGCTGGTTCTACGGTGCACTGATTGGTGTCATGGTTGTCCTGATTCGAGTGGTGAACCCTGCGTATCCGGAAGGGATGATGCTGGCCATTCTGTTTGCCAACCTGTTTGCGCCGCTGATTGACCACTTTGTGGTAGAGGCCAATATCAAGCGTCGGGAGGCTCGGGCCTGATGGGAAACGATACGATTAAAAAGACGCTGCTGGTCACGGTGGTACTGTCACTGATCTGTTCGGTGCTGGTATCCATGGCGGCAGTATTTCTGAAGCCGGTTCAGGACCGGAACATCAAGCTGGACGTTCAGCGTAACATTCTGGATATCGCCGGTCTGAGCAGTGATGCCAGAGCGCTGAGTCCCGCTGAAATTGCTGAGCTTTACCAGCAGATCCAACCACGACTGGTGGATCTGAAAACCGGTAAGTTTGTTGATGATGCCAATGGCCTGACCGTTGATCAGTACGACCAGCGTACTGCCGCCAAAGATGCCAAGGCTTCCAGAGCCCTGGGCAGTGCTGACATCGCCGGTATTTCCCGCCAGGCTGACGTTGCCAAGGTCTACCTGGTGGAGCAGGATGGCCAGATGCAGACCCTGATCCTGCCGGTTCACGGCCGTGGCCTGTGGTCTACCATGTACGGATTCCTGGCGCTGGAAAACAACCTGAACACCGTGAAAGGTTTCGGATTCTTTGAGCAGGCGGAAACCCCCGGACTGGGCGGTGAAGTCAGCAACCCGGTCTGGAAATCCCGCTGGGTTGGCAAGGAAATCTACGGTGTTGATGGCAAGGTGGCATTGCACGTGGTCAAAGGTGGCGTTGATACAGCCAGCCCGGGAGCCGTAAACCAGATTGATGGCCTGGCTGGAGCCACGTTGACTTCCAATGGCGTCAGCAATCTGATCAAGTTCTGGTTGTCCGATGCCGGCTTTAAACTGTTCCTGAATAATCTGAAAGCGGGGAATGCATAATGTCTGTGAAGACCAAAGATATCCTGCTGGAACCGGTTGTTAAGAATAACCCTATTACCCTGCAGATTCTGGGTATCTGTTCGGCGCTGGCGGTCACCACCAGCATGCAGGTCAGCCTGGTTATGGCACTGGCGGTTATCGGGGTAACCACCTGTTCCAACCTGGCGGTTTCCCTGATCCGTAACCACATTCCCAACAGCATCCGTATTATCTGTCAGATGACGGTTATCGCCTCGCTGGTCATTGTGGTTGACCAGATCCTGAAAGCTTACGCTTACGACATCTCCAAGCAGTTGTCGGTATTCGTTGGCCTGATCATTACCAACTGTATCGTCATGGGTCGGGCGGAAGCCTTCGCCATGAAGAACGGTCCAATGCTGTCAGCCCTGGACGGTTTCGGTAACGGTCTGGGCTATGGCTGTGTGCTGATGATTGTTGCTTTCTTCCGTGAGCTGTTTGGTGCTGGGAACCTGTTTGGTATGGAGATCTTCGCAACCGTAAACAACGGTGGCTGGTATGTTCCCAATGGCCTGATGCTGCTGGCACCCAGTGCCTTCTTCCTGATCGGTCTGCTGATCTGGGCGATTCGCAGCTGGAAGACAGACCAGGTTGAAGAGGTGGAATTCAAGATTGCACCTAATACCAAATTCAGTGAGGCGCACTAAGTCATGGAACATTTTATTTCGCTATTTGTGAAAGCAGTGTTCGTGGAAAACATGGCGCTGGCTTTCTTTCTGGGGATGTGTACCTTCCTGGCCGTATCCAAGCAGGTGAAAACTGCCCTGGGCCTGGGGGTTGCGGTGGTTGCCGTACTGACCATCACCGTGCCCATTAACAATGTCATTTACCAGAACATCCTGAAAGACGGGGCGCTGGTTGCCGGTGTTGACCTGAGCTTCCTGGGCCTGATCACCTACATCGGTGTTATCGCTGCCCTGGTACAGATCCTGGAAATGTTTCTGGATAAATTTGTACCCGCTCTTTACAACGCGCTGGGCGTATTTCTGCCACTGATTACCGTAAACTGCGCTATCATGGGTGCGTCACTGTTCATGGTTCAGCGTGACTATAACCTCGGTGAATCTGCGGTTTATGGTTTCGGTGCTGGTGTGGGCTGGGCTCTGGCCATTGTTGCCCTGGCGGGCATCCGTGAAAAGCTCAAGTACAGTGATGTACCTGCAGGACTGAGAGGTCTGGGCATTACCTTCATTACCGTAGGTTTGATGTCCCTGGGCTTCCTTTCTTTCTCTGGCGTACAGCTGTAAGGGGGATTGGGACGATATGGATTTAAATATTATCTATGGCGTTGCCATGTTTACCATTATCGTACTGGCGCTGGTGTTGGTTATCCTCGCCGCCCGTTCGAAACTGGTGAGTATGGGTGACGTGACCATCGGGATTAATGAAGATCCCGGCAAAGCCGTAACCACGGCTGCCGGTGGCAAGCTGCTCAACACCCTGTCCGGTGCCGGGGTATTCCTGCCCTCCGCCTGTGGTGGCGGTGGTACCTGCGCGCAGTGTAAGTGTAAGGTGCTGTCCGGTGGTGGTGAAATGCTGCCAACCGAGCGCTCCCACTTCACCAAGCGTGAAGAGAAGGAAGGCTGGCGTCTTTCCTGCCAGGTGGCGGTTAAGCAGGACATGGAAATTGAAGTTGAAGAAGAACTCTTCGGCGTCAAGAAGTGGGAATGTGAAGTTGTTTCCAATGACAACGTAGCGACCTTCATCAAGGAACTGGTACTGAAACTGCCAGAAGGGGAAGACGTTAAATTCCGTGCCGGTGGTTACGTCCAGCTGGAATGTCCTCCCCATACCGTCGAGTACAAAAACTTCGATATCGGCGAAGAGTACCGTGGTGACTGGGATAAGTTTAACCAGTGGCAGTACGTTTCCAAGGTGGATGAAGAGACTATCCGTGCCTACTCCATGGCCAACTATCCGGAAGAGAAAGGCCTGCTGAAGTTCAATATCCGTATTGCTTCACCACCTCCGGGTACTGATTTTGCGCCTGGCAAGATGTCTTCGTTCGTCTTCAACCTGAAGCCCGGCGACAAGATGACCGTGTACGGACCTTTTGGTGAGTTCTTCGCCAAAGAGACCGACAACGAAATGGTCTTTGTTGGTGGTGGTGCGGGTATGGCACCCATGCGTTCGCACATCTTTGACCAGCTGAAGCGTCTGTCTTCCACCCGTAAGATCTCTTTCTGGTACGGTGCCCGCTCCCTGCGTGAAGCCTTCTACGTGGATGAGTTCGACAAACTGGCTGAAGAGAATGAGAACTTCAGCTGGCACCTGGCACTGTCCGATCCGCTGCCAGAAGATAACTGGACCGGCTACACCGGCTTTATCCATCAGGTTCTGTTTGATAACTACCTGAAGGATCATCCGGCTCCGGAAGACTGCGAGTTCTACATGTGTGGACCACCCATGATGAACGCAGCCGTTATCAAGATGCTGGAAGATCAGGGTGTAGAGCCTGAGAACATCCTTCTGGATGATTTTGGTGGCTAAACTCTGGCTTTAATGAAGTAAAGGCCGGTGCTCTTTGAGTCCGGCTTTTTTTATAGGCAATATTTATAGCAATACCCCTCACACATGCTTCTGCGGTAGAACCCATGTTGATGGTGTCTCTGTAAAGGCACTCGTCATGATGGAATTTTCTCTTTTGTTTGTTGTCCAAGAGGACCCCATACCAAACCGCGAATCGCGAACAGAGGTGTGAAAATGGAGAGTGTCAGGGCTAACATCAACAACCCTTCGTTTGATATCCGTCAGAACGAAGATGTTTCCACCGCAGGGCAGTTTGCCTCCTGGTCGCGGGTCGAAATGTCTGGTCAGGATGGATGGCAGCTTCATCTTGACCATACCGCGGATCAGGAGCCCTCCACACTGAATCAACGGGGCTGTGTCGAATCTCATCAGCAACCCCGGTCGTCGCTTGCCCATCAATCCGGGCCATCGTCTGGTATCCCGGCACTGGAAAGCGCCCTTCGCACCGGAGATATGCAAGCCCTCGAACAGAGTCTGACAATAAACAGTGATCGTGTTGTCAACATACATGAATATGGCCACTTGCTTTTTATCGCTTTGGAGGCAGAAAATTATGCAGGCTTTAAACGATTGTGCGAGGCGGGTGTCAATGTCAACGCTACTAATAACAATGGCCAGACGCCCCTGCATATAACCGCCTTATGGGGCAAAGCTGATTACCTGCAACTACTGATCGACTTCGGTGCCAATGTCAATGCCGCTAATAAGCGCGGCTACACCCCCCTGCACCTGGCCTGTATGAGGGACCATGTTGGCTGCACGCAACGACTGATCAACTGCCAGGCGGATGTCGATGCCGCCGGTGATGACCGTCGTACGCCCATGCACATGGCTGCATTGAGCAACAGCAGCAACTGCCTGCAACTACTCATCGACTTCGGGGCAACGGTAAATGCCACTGATAGACTCGGCCAAACCCCCCTGCACTGCGCCGCCAGAAATGGAATCGCCAAAAGCCTGATGGTGCTGCTCAATACCGATCAGGTGAATGTCAATGCCACCGCTGAGTTACACTATACGCCTTTGCACTGTGCAGCCGAGGAGAACAAAACCGATATCGTAAAAGCACTGCTCACTCACACGAAAGTGAATGTCAATGCCACCAACCTTTACGGCGAGACGCCTTTGCACCTCGCAGCCGAAGGGGGTAAAACCGATAGTGTGCAAGAGTTACTCAAAAACAGTAAAGTGCTTGTCAATGCCAAAAATGATTTTGAGGACACCCCCCTGAGCTCTGCAGTCGCAATGGGCAAGGCTGGTAGCGTGGAAGTACTGCTCACTAGCCCGGAAGTGAATTTCAATGTCACAGATCTGATGGGTCTTACACCCTTGGACCGTGCCATTAGTGAAGGCCACAACCGATGTGCAGAACTCCTGCTTGCCAAAGGGGCAAAAAAGTCGGAGGATCTGTGGCGATGCCGTATTTTGTGAGGGCTTGAGATTTAAAAAGCAGGAGGGGGCTCAAAGTGATTTTTTATGACCCCAATGATACAGGAAGGCATAGCACTTTTTCATTTTATGTGATGCTTTGATAACTGATAAACTGCAACTGAAGAAATGAAATGGAGTTATGCAGAATGAGTTTGCCCACCGTTTTGATCACAGGAGCAACCTCCGGTTTTGGTCTGGCAAGTGCCCGGTTATTTGCTCAACATGGCCACTCCCTGATAATCACTGGTCGCCGTTCAGAACGCCTGCTGGCACTGGCGGAAGAGTTGACGCCTGAAGTACCGGTTCACAGTGTCACTTTGGACGTTCGCGATGCCCGGGCAGTATCAGAAATGGTGGATTCACTGCCTGATGAATTTCGCAATATTGAGGTTCTGGTCAATAATGCCGGTCTTGCGCTGGGTGCCGGTCCTGCGTGGGAAGCCAGCCTGGAAGACTGGCATACCATGATTGATACCAACGTGACCGGTTTGGTGAATGTCACCCATAAGTTGTTGCCCATTCTCCGTGAACAACCCAAGGCTGCCATTATTAACCTGGCTTCTGTGGCTGCAAACTGGGCGTATCCCGGCAGCCATGTCTATGGAGGCAGTAAGGCATTTGTTGCCCAGTTCTCCCGTAATCTTCGCTGTGACCTGGCTGGCAGCGGTGTACGTGTGACCAGTCTTGAGCCAGGCATGTGTGAAACCGAGTTTTCACTGGTTCGTTTTAAAGGGGATCAGGCGAAAAGTGACAGTATTTACCAAGGAGTTAACCCACTTCGTCCGGAAGACATTGCAGATATCATTTTCTGGATTGCTCAACAGCCAGCGCATATCAATATCAACACTCTGGAAGTGATGCCAACTTCTCAAGCGTGGGATAACTTCAAGGTGGTCCGAAAAGTGGACTGATGGGAAGTTATCCCGGGGATTGGCTGGTTGTGTTACCCTTGATGTTCTGGGCAAACAGGGTTCCTGCCATACTCTCTATTATTTTTTTGCGTTTCATACGGTACTTCTTGTTGATGATCTTTTGGCGTTCACGGTAAGCGGGATCTTTGAGAAGCTCCCGTGCACGATCTCTTTGACGCTTCTTTACGCGCTCTGCGTATTCGGGATCATTATGGTAGCGCTCCTTCTGGCGCTTCCTTTGGCGCTCTGCATACTCGGGATCAGTCTGGTAGCGATACGTTGAGTACGGACACTTGCGCTTTGCATAAGTGGGCTCTTGGCGGGGTACCCTTTGGTCCTCAATGATTGAAGAGCTACCATCCGTCATTTCTTCTGTCTGAGTTGACTGGTTATTACTTGTTGCCTGGTTCAGGTTTAGCGAGTGAACTACAGCAACGGGTCCTGAATCTTGTGGATTAAAGAATACGACAGGAGGACGAGTTAACCAGTAACCTGGATTGTAGTGGTGCGCTGGTGTTGGTTCCCTGATCCCAGGCTCACTTTTTACCGGGAATAACGGCTGAGTAAAGTGGATGTTTGGTATTGGTGGCAGGGCACCATTAACGGGTTGATTACGATAATCCCGGGGTGCATATTTCTCAAGAGCTGGTGGTGGTATCTCAGACATATCAATTCTGGAATAGCCTGCTGGATTGGCTGATACCACAGGTGCAATCTCATATTCCTTTAATAACCCGGAAAAGCCAGCGCCATAATGATGTATGGCTGATTGATTGAGGTAAACAGGAAAAGGGTCATCCATCCTCTGAACAGACATACCATGGTACGCCGGTTGTTGTCTGCCACCGTAAAATTGAAAATTCTGCTCTAAATCTGATGATCCGGGATAAAGATCAAAAAAAGCAGGGTTGAATAAAGATGAAGTATATTGGAAATTCATTGAATTATTGAATTATTGAATTGCTGAATTACTTCTTAAGACCTCTCTCTCTTATAAAAGTTCTTATCAAACACAGTTTATTTAGTATTTGTGTTAATCAGGAATGAAAATTGGCTATAACTATAAGCAGTTGTGATATAAAAACCTGAAAATTCAGCCTCTCACGAATGTGGAGGCGGGTGGTAGTGGCAGAGAGGTCATTGATGGTGATGTGACCTCTTTCAGAGCATGGAGACGAGGCCTGTTTAGTCGTTGACAACCGGCAAGTATATTGTGAATCCGGCAAAGATTTTATCCGGATCTTTTATCAAACGCGTGTTGTTCTTCCAGATGGCTTTCCAGTGACGGCTTGAACCATAAGTATTTCGGGCAATGGATGCTAACGTATCTCCACGCTTTATCAGGTATGAATCCCCTTTTTTGCTTTGAACAAATTTATCCGCTGGTTCTGGAAAAGTTAATGTTGCTCCTTTTTTTATTACATTTTCAGAATCAATTTTTTCGGAATTGGCATTCTTAATGACTATCCATTGTTCATAATCACCGTATATCTCAAATGCAATTTTCATCAGAGTGTCATTTTGGTTGACGGTGTAATAGCCAAGGCTATAAGAAAGGTCGTTTATATCTGAACCTGATGTGGCAAAATTCGATAATTTATAGGATATGGGTTTTGCTTTATTTTCTGTATAGGTGCTTGAAAATGAATGGTTATCTTCTGTCTTTGTGGTCTTTTCCCGGCTGGGGTTTTCAGAAAGTGGTGATGATTCTTTGTCTCTGTTAATCGTGCCTTCTCTTTGCTTTGAATCAGAGCAGGCAGCCAGACCAAATGCCAGACCGATGATCAATAAACTTTTCATATATACACCTGGATAAAATGTTTTTGAATGAAGTGATTTTATTGTTGGTGAGGAAAATGAATAAATAAAGGTTGTTTGGTTTATTTGACTGGTCAGGTATTAACTATGACTTAACAATTACGTCAGGTATGCTTTATTGACAGTTATCTCTGTTATTGGTCTGGAGTTACTAAATCCGGTTGCCTCATTTTCAATTCATTGAGCAAGGGTAGAGCCGGGTCATCCGGTACCCTCAGCTACTCTTTCCTGATGACCATCAAACCCCCGGATCACTTTGGGAAACCTTATCAGTACATTTCACATCTATTTGTGCGGCCTCCACGTAGAGGTGGGTTGCAACTTTGCAAATTTTTCCGCAATCTGCTTGCCAGAAAGAAATGGTATTCATGGCATTCACTTTTCGTTGAGAGGGCCGGATGATAAGTAACGAGGCATACCCATGAAAGTTGCACTGATTGGAGCCGGACTTTCCGGGATAAAGGCCGCAAGTCTGTTGGCGGAATTGGGGCATGAAGTGACTGTTTTTGAGAAAAGTCGCGGATTGGGTGGGCGCTTAGCCAATCGACGGGAAGCATGGGGCAAGCTGGATATTGGTGCCCAGTACTTTACCGCCAGGGATCCGGGGTTTCAGAAACAGGTAGAGCTCTGGCTGCAAGCATCTGCTGTAAAGGTCTGGGATTTTTCACCCTACTGTGTTGCACAGGGAACATTAACACCGTCACCGGATGAAACGGTGCGCTACATTGGTTCCCCGTTAATGAACCAGCTGGTTTATTGTTTGAGCAGCAACATTGCCGTTAACTTCCAGTGTCACATCTCGAAGGTGGAAAAGAGCCGGGAAGGGTGGCAGCTGTTGTCTGCCGATGGTGCGCTTTTTTCCGGCTTCGACTGGTTGATTGTCAGTAGTCCTGCCGAGCAAAGCCGTACCCTGCTTGATGGCTGTTCTGATGTGATGGCTCATGTACCTGAGGCCGTCCATCAACCCTGCTGGGCAGCAGGCCTTGCTACCCGGGGGAAAATTCCAGCAGATGTGCAGGGGATCTTTGGGGATGAAACGGTCCGCTGGGCTTCGCGGTTATCCAGCCGACCCGGTTTCAGGAAAGCGCCGGATGTTGACGATGTCTGGATGTTGCATTTCTCGCCAGAGTGGTCTGAACAACAGGGTAAAGAAACGGCAGTGGACATTGGTCAGACAGGTTTGAACTGGCTGCAGACAATAATGGCTACCGGGCTTGAGAAAACCGCGGAATATCGACATTACTGGCGCTATGCCAATATTAAGCCAGTAACCTTTGATCAACCTTATCTTCTGGATGAACGTCAGCGGCTTGCGGTCATTGGTGCCTGGTGTGCGGGTGGCAGGGTTGAGGGGGCCTGGTTATCAGCGCAGAAGTGTATACAGGCCCTGTCGGGTTAATGATGAACCGATCTCACCAGGATCGTTGGTCGCCCCCGGTAATGCCGGGGCTTGTAACCATTCAGGAAAACATTGCCCTGATCCGGTGAAAGGGGGATAACATTAACTGTTATCCAACCGACAGCTTTCTTACACAGCCTGCAAAGCAGCAGTTGATTCATCAACCGGTATGGACACCTTAACTCCCAGTCCGGGCATACAGTCACTCAGGGCAATTGAGCCATGATGCAGACCAGCTACGGCTTTAGCCAGTGAAAGTCCCAGCCCCAAGCCGCCATCGGTGCGGCTTTTATCAACACGATACAAGCGTTCAAATACCCGTTCTTTCTCTTCATCAACAATGCCCGGGCCATTATCTGCGACTTTCAGCCATGCAATGCCATCTTCTTTATCAAGACCACAGCCCAGAGTAATCCTGCTGCCTGCCGGGCAATATCGCAGGGCGTTTTCAATCAGGCTGGCAAATTGCTGAATTAATAGTTCTCGGTCTCCCTGGATGATAACCGGGGCATCTTTTTTAACAACATACATTGTCATTCGTGCATCTTCTGCGACGTCCTGATAAATCTCTGTCACGGTATCTACGATCTGAGCCAGATCTATCCGGGTAAAACGGCTTCTGCGTGCGCCAGACTCGATCTGAGTGATTCGCAGCAATGCATCAAAAATGGAGGTCAGTCGTTGTGAGTCCTCAAGGGCATGATCAAGTTGCCTGAAAAAATCTTTATCCCTGCTGGTGTGCAACTGGCCTGCTTCATCCCTCAGTGTCAGCAGGTTATGACATAACCGGGTAATAGGGGTTTTCAGTTCATGGGCGATATTTGCTGAAATATCCCGCATGGCAGTAACGGAACCTTCCAGTCGGGACAGCATTTCATCAATATCATTGAAGTCCCGGTGTTGCTCTCTCACCAGTTCTCTGGACTCCTGGACAATTTCACGGTTTTGCTTGCCCAGTTCGTAATCCACATACAGAAAAGTAACAGAAGCCATCAGTACCAGACTGATGATTGAGACCACTCCAAACATTAAACCCTGTTGAATAGCCGAACTTTTGAGCCATGCTGGCAGATGGTCAGGCAGGCGTTTCCCAATTGACGATAAACGCAGACAGACTCCCTGGATATCAGGCAACCGGATGTTCATGGATTCACACCTGTCGTCGTTTTGTGTTCCAGCGCTTTGTGTTCCAGTTTGTAGCCTGCACCCCGAACGGTTTGAATCAGCCTGTCACCAAAGGGTTTTTCCAGCTTGTTTCGCAAACGGCTGATGTGAGTTTCTACAACTTGCTCTGTCATGCAGAGTGTCAGGGCGTGCTTGCCATTATCCACCAGCTCAACCTGATGGCCGGCCTCACGAAGCCCTTTTTCAATAAAACTGCTGAGGCTTACATCATCCTCTACCAGTAATACCCGCATGATCGTGCTCTCATTAATATCGCTGGGGCTCAGGCCGCAGCGATTGGGTTGTTGTTGTGCTCTTCATTGGCTGGGCCGGAGACATCATTGTCCCGGTTTTTATGGTCTTGTATCAAGATTTGCTGACAGGCCTGATGGCATCAATTCTGGTTTCAATGTTCTGACCGCGAGAGTTCAACAATTCAATTTCATAAGACACTTTATTGTGGTCGTCTTCCATCTCAACGTGCCATGCCTTGCCCCCAAATTCAGACTCTGACTGTTTGACTGCCTCTTTCAGGGAAAGGTATCTGCCATTGCTGATGCCTGATGCACACAGGGCATTTTCCACCTGGTCATTATCGTGGCCGGTACGCTGTTTGCTCAGAATAACTTCACCGGTTTGCGCATGAATAATGGTTTCAATCTCTTCACCATTTTTGTTTGCCAGTTTAATCTCATACACTGCCTGCCCCATCTCTACTTCACGCTCTGCTTCAAGTGGCTCTGCGCCAGTGTGTTTTCTGGCAATCTCTACAGCCTTAAGCAGAGACAGCGCATCGTCGCTGAGGGATGTTGGTGCATCACCTGCTTTAGCTGACCCTGTAGCCAGCATGGTGCTCATACCGATGATGGCAGACAGTGCAGCAGATGTAACAAGATTTGACTTTTTCACAGTGGATTCCTCATAACAGGGGTTAACGAGACAGGGAAATATATCTGTCGATGTGGTCACTTTACCCGGGAAGATTTTCAGAAAGGTTTCCGGAACTATACATTTTTGTAAGGTTCAGGATTTGACGAAGGCCTGACGTGGTGCGGACGGATATTCAAAACGCAGTGGTGAACGATATAATACCAATCAATAGTTTCTTTTATAAGCAGGCTTCAACATGGCGTACACTGCAGCTGGATTGCACATTCTGGTCAAGCATAAAGAACTTGCCGAAGATATTATCAAACAGCTTAAAAAAGGTGCCAAATTCGATGTTCTGGCCAAGAGGCATTCCACCTGCCCATCGGGTAAAAAAGGCGGGCACCTGGGAGAGTTCAGGAAAGGGCAGATGGTGCCAGCCTTTGATAAGGTGTGTTTTACCGGGGAGTTACTGACACCCCATCTGGTGAAAACCAAATTCGGCTGGCATGTGGTCAAGGTACTTTACCGAACCTGAGTAAAGTTCAAACGCCAAAGACAGCTTTAGGTATGGTAATTCGTTTTGTTTTCTGTCATTCCTTTAGCGCCGGAAGCAATTTGCCGACAGGATGGTTCCACAAAAAATGATTGTGAAAAAGCAGCAATAAGACGTTTTCTGGCGCAGAAAAAACATGACCATCCACGCCTCCTGGTGCAGCTAAGCGTTGATATCCATACCGTTCGTGTTGAGCTTGTCGAAGTACGGTGGCACCATCCTTCGACAAGCCTCAGGATGAACGGGGTGTAAGGGTATTAACGCTTTTCTGCACCAGGAGGCTGACCGAGAATAGCGCCCGTAGCGAAGATGGCAGAAAATTGAGGATAAAAATTTCGTTTTGTGAGGTGAATAGTGGTGCTATTTGCCGAACAAAACGGAATTTTTAGACCAATTTGCTGCCACCGCAGTAGGGCAGTCTATTCTCGGTCAGCCTCCTGGGGGCCAGTACAATATTGGTGATAAAACCCTGAAAAATGCTCGTTTAACTGCTCCAGGTTTTTAAATGGATAATCTTTTCGTCCGGACAATGAAGATAAACGATCTGATTTTATAGACTGGATAAACTCTATAATCCGGATTGCAGCATCAACATGGCTGGTTAAACCCTCTGACCACTCAGCTCTCATTATACGGAAGAAATAGGCCAGACAAGACAAGGTCAATATGTGCAGGCAGTCTTTCTCTTCCTGAGGCTTTCCTTCAAGTTGAGCTTTATGGCATTTGTAAGCCGGATAGAGTATGGCCCGCTTGAAATTATATATTTCATTACTTCGCAATATAGCTGAACTGGTAAAATCAACGCCGGATGTTTCCACAGGTTCCGCGAGTTTAATACCGTCGAGCAAGATTGGTTGTAATTTGCCAGAAGCGATGCTTGTTTCCAGAGTCATAATTTCTTTTACTCGTTCTGCCCTGGCCGGGTTATTAATATCTCCATCCTCCTGACGCATAAAACGGGTGAAAAATCGGCTGATTCCACAATCCTTTCCTTCTTTTATGGAGGAAGCGTTCATCGAATGAAAAATCAGATATTTGATATTCTCCAGTTCTGAAAATCTAACTGCTAATAATTCAGTATCAAGACCCAAAGTATGAAGAAGGATATTCCATGATATGTTTAAACGAGCAATCTGCCTGTGCTTATCGGGTATACATGACTTTTTAATTCTTTGACTTATAAAGTTGTCAATAGTATTGAATTCAGGGTTCTTTACTAATATTCCATTGAAGATTATTGCTTCTTTGACTGCCAGCTGATAAAGGAAACGCTGTTTATTTGTTTCACTGGTCTTTATGCAGGTCAAAGCCAGTTCGTTGATTGCCGTAGTAATATCATCTGCCAATTTGCCTGTACTGGCTTTAGCCTGAGTATCTTCACTTGAACCGGGAATAAGAGACTTCCTGCTTTCGATTATTGTGATAAGCTCCTCAAATCTAATGAGTATGGACGTATTATCATCCAGCTCTGTTTCTAATTCCTGGTCTGACATTTTAATTTCCTGTTGCGGCGCGTTGCCGGTAGTTGATATTGGACAGGTCGAATCATGGCCAGTAACCGCAAGTTGCCAGTAAATAGCTGGCTTCATTGCGTTGAGCTCTGCTTGTATTTTATGGCCAATATCCCCACGATGGTCACCGGTTGTCAGATAAAGGACGTTGGTGGCTGCTAACTTGATTTCATGGTAGTCCTTCAACTTTTTTATCAGATTGGTACTGGCTTTTTGATAGCCACTATACCGATTACTTCCTACTCGATAAGGGAACCAGTCTATTGCATTGATAAACTGGCTCATCCTGTTGAACACCGATGCTTGCCTTCCCCTGCTGATACGGGAGGGATCTCCCGGGAAAACTGGTTGCTGAGTCGTGTTGGCAGTATTCGATTTCATGCAGTTGTCCATGCTAATAACCTCTGACTAATAGCGAGAACCAAAATGGTTACCGGCCTGGGGCATAAAATAAGTTCTGATAGCTCTCAGCCAGACCAAAAAAGGAAGGCTGTAAGGTGATGCAAGAAAAAAGTATGGAAACCAGTTGATAAAAGGATTTTTATCTGAAAAATTAACTCATCTTACCTGCACCATTTGTACCGATACGATAATTCTGCCTTTTTGCCCTGGCTGCTAATTCCCCTTTTTCCCTCGCCAATTTTTCACTCAGGCCTTTTCTTAAAGCTGCTCGGTAGGCTGCTGATTTTGCATTTATTATGGCCTTCGCCACCTTGCCTTTATCCGATCTCAGGTATTTGGCTCTGGTTGCCTTTCCTTTATCTGATTTAGTGTATCTGGTTCTGGCCGCTTTGCCTTTATCAGATGCAGAGTATTTTGCCTGGCTCCTGGCACGACGTGCCTTGTCCAGTTCGGAGGCGGTCATCTTTTTAAGCACAAGAGGCAATGGATTACCGTAACCGGAAGGCTCAGTTTTTTTAAACTGAAAAGTTTTAGTTGGAACTTGTTGTTGGGTTCCCTTCGTCAACGAGCTGACGTATGATTCTTTTTCAGTGGCTGGTACGTGAGAAACTGAAAAGCTACACAGTTGACGTAAATAGCCGTGTGTATCCTGATGGTTGACTTGCCGATTCAGATATCCAGAATGGGACGGGTAAGTAGATATCTGTACAGAATGTACAAGTCCACTCAGTTGCAAACATGAAACTTCAGCGAGTAAAAGTAAAGGGTTTTCTTGCAACTCCTGTATATAGGAATATCCGGAAACAAATTTTGTACCTGAGTTTACTCTGTCCATTGAGCTATTGGATCACAAATCATGGCTATCCTGTTTTGTGCCTTGTCTCTATTGTTGGGAATGATGCCCTTGGCTCTTGGTTGCTTGCCTTTCTCGGATGCTTCGTATTTGGCCCTGGTTTGCTTGCCTTTCTTGGACGCTTCGTATCTGGCCCTGGTTTGCTTGCCTTTCTCTGATGTTTCGTATTTGGCCCTGGCTTTCTTACCTTTACCGGATGCTTCGTATTTGGCCTTGGCTTTCTTGCCTTTACCGGATGCTTCGTAATTGGCCCTGGCCCTTGCTCTGGCTGCTTTGCCCTTATCGGATGCTTCGTATTTGGCCCTGGCTCCTGCCCTGGCTTTTTTACTCTTATCGGATAAATAGTATTTGGCCCGGGTCTTCATGCCTTTATCAGATTTTTCGTATTTTGCTCTGCTGTAGGGTAGATCATATTTGGCTTTGGCCTGTTTATTTGGCAACAGAAAAATATCTACAGTGGTAGCCTGATTTGAATGTGTAGTTGGTTGAGGTTTAATTATCTCAGCCTTTTCAACCGACCTGAAAATAGTACCGGTACGAACCTGTGTATTGGAAACATGAGTGGAAATTTCTTCAGGTTGATGAAGACTGCTATTAACAATTGGTATGCTTTGATTGGTTGATTGCCTTAAACCTAAAAGAGACTGGATTGAAAAACGTTCATTACCAGGAATGTATGCAGGGGGGGGAACCGTATTTTGAAGTTTACTTCCGGGTATTAAGTCAACTGATTGATTTTTATCACGACAGCTGGCAACGATTACTGCTGGTTTTTTTTCAAACCAGGGATTATAAAAAGGCACAGCTGGATGCTTAAGATAGTCTTCAGCAGTTTCACCACCACGCATAAAAGATAGAATATTCGACACTTTTGTAACGTCACGGCAGAAGGGCCTGCCTATTGCTACTGATTCAGAAAAAGTAGAATCATGAAAGTAAGGTAAATGGCCATAGGCTGCATTTAATCGAGCTGAAGCAAAAGAAGAAGGACTGTACATCGAAATATCGAATTATTGAACACCACCCTGAGACCAATCTTTCTCATAAAAGTTCAAGTTAAAAAATGGTAATTTTGACTGTCCCGGGTATATAGTGCGAGGGGACAGGGTGAAGAGGTGTTATGCCAGTCGCGTTTTCTTTGGCACTTTCTCTGGCGCTCTGCGAAATCGGGCTCATTGTAGTAGTGCTTCTTTTGGCACTCCCTTTCATGCTCTTGCGTAAGCGGTATTTTCTCTGAAGCTCCCTTTTGCGCTCTCTTTCGCGCTGTGCGTAAGCAGGATCATTATGGTAGCGAGCTCTTTTGCGATCCCTGTCACGCTCTCTCATGCGCTCTGCGTAGGCAGGATCATTCTGTAAGCGAGTCTTTCTGCGCAGCATGTTGCGCTCGTTTTTGCGCTTGGCAAAGACAGGATCATTCTTATAGCGCGCCCTTTCGCGTGCATTCTTGCGCACTCTTGTGCTCTCTGCGTAAGCAGGATCATTCTGTAAGCGATCCCTTCTGAACACCCTGTTGTACTCTTTTTTGCGCTCGGCATAGGCAGGATCATTATGATAGCGCGCATTTTTGCGCACTCTTTTGCTCTCTGCGTAAGCGGTATCACTTTGAAATGGCACACTATCTGTAATCATTGTAACTGGCGTTGCTGGCTTAAAATGATTATTAACAAACGCCTGATCAGTATTATAGGCTGGTTGATGAAGGTTATTATTAACACACAATAAGCATTGTGAGGCTGTTTGAGGTAAACCCACGTCATAAATATATGTGGGATCACTACTCTGAAGTTTCCGTCTAACCGTAAAGTCAAGAACCTGATCTTGCCTGGTAAGGTTATCAATGATGACTATCGATCTTTTCTCAAACCGGGGATCATCAAATGGGTTATGAAAAGGGACTGCAGGCTGCTGAAGGTGGTTTTCAGTGGTTTCATCTTTAGTAATATCAGTGCTGAAAAAGTCTGAAGGACTGACATGTGGTAGAGGTGCAATGTTATATCCATCCCAAAAGTTAGCGGAGCCAGTGTTATTGTCTTGTTTACCTGGTTGATTATGATATAGAGGCAACGGTGCAATAGATGCTTTAACAGACATACCTTGGTACGTCGACTGTTGTTCATATGTGCCTGTCTGAAGCGGTTGATCTGATGGTCTTGCAAAAAGTCCATCAGGATAAATATCGACATCGGGTAATTGATGATAGTAATACATTGAATTATATAATAATTGAATTATGTATTAAGACATCCTCTTTTTAGAAAGGTTCCTATGATAAATAATCTGTCAATAATTCAGTTGTTTACAAAAAAACAGATACTAGTAAGTTGACGGTTGGGTCGCATAAACCAGTGCATTCCATTGTTCATCAATCTTTGACTCAAAAAATTGATTTAGTGCCACTGAATCAACAAGATCCTTGGTTTCCCTGAGCCTGTTTAATGAAGTAACATAGGCATATTCATTGGAACTGGAACTCCCTGCATGGTTTTGATCATAATGATCCACTAACCCATCAAAGTTGCTATTTTCCTTTGCTAACCATTGTGATAATTCTTCATCATGGGATTTGATAAACGCAAAAAATATTTCATCCTTACATAAGCTTATCAAGTAATTTTTTAACAGGCTTTTATTGTTTATTGCCTGAATAAAATCATATTGTAATCTTCCATATTGCCCCCTGATAGCATTGACAACACTACGGCCCTGTTCTGGGAAATATTGTTGAATATGATTTTCAGAAAATTCACAAATTTCTCTCGCAAACCGGTTTTTTACATACGCTCTGATTTCAGTGGATTCATTACCTCCAAGGAGGTTGTGCCTGCCCAGGACGCTGATCAGTTGTTCCTCATGAATAAGTAGTTTGGCTTTACCAAGCAATGAAAACCAGTTAATGCTGTTATCTTGATCACATATACCCTCCGTCAGTGTTGCTGCCTTGAATCTTACTTTTATCAGGTCACAAACTTCCGCGGTATGGTCCTCGCAATCTCTGGATGACATACTTTCAATTATTCCGATAATCTCGCCAATGAGCTCTGGTTTTTTCAGCAGATTATTGAGTATTTCTTTGTATACATCACCCAGGTGTAAACGCTCTGAATCGTTTGCACTTTTGACCTTATCTTCAAGGATGTGAAGTTTCTGTATTTGAACTGGGCTGAAAATATTTACCAGCCTTGCTTTGGCTTCGTTAAGCGACAGATTTATATCTGCAGGTTGATTATATGTTCTGTAATGTGCAGGATGCTCTTGATCAAGCCAGGATACTGGTGATGAAGTACCAGAACTAGAGTCAGACCTGTATCCCGATATAGAGCTGGAACTTGAGCTTGAGCTGGCATCGAGTCTGTGCCTGGACCTGGATCTTTCTGCTCTAGATGTTTCTGCCCAAGATCGGGCCCAAGATCGGGCCCTGGACCGGGCTCTGGATCGGGCTGTTCTGGAGGATGAAGAGGCAGGAAAACGTGTTAAGTCATCGCTGGAGCCCGCCACTTGGCGATTACTCTGCCCACCGATAGGTTGACTGTATAAATGTCGAGATCCGGGAATAGTCCTGGCTACGGCATTTTTTTGTTCAGTGGTAAGGGCCTCTTGAATGGTATTAACCAATTCAGCACCTAACTTCTTTCGGATAAACTGGCACTTTGGAAACTTCTGGGCATGTAAATCATCTGGTGTTTCATCTACTTTCCAGTTTTGCAGACAACCACCACATGAAAAACATCGCACCAGCTCCCCATCTTTGAGTGAATAAAAACCGCTGGCAGAAATATCCTGATTAGAGACAGCAGAGGAAAAAACAGACGAACGTCTTACATTTCTCCAGTTACTATTATTGAATGTCTGCGCCCTGTTTGTGCGATTACTCATCGCTTCGTTAAATGGTCTCTCAGGGGCATTGTCCGTATCAGATCCACTGCTATCTTCCACATCAAAACCACTAGTAGATATATCCCTGTCGGCAATAAGTGAAGCTTCCCGGGCAACAGGAATTTCCTCAATATTGTTAACTGATAATAGTAACCACTTCAGATAATCATTTGAGCGAATATCTTTAGCGATTTGCTCTACGGGCTGACCATGGTTGGCATAAATTTCACCACCAGAGTCCCTTAGCTTTAAAAGAAGTTGATCGTAACTTAACAGCTCTGAAAAATCTTTTGCTATGTGGGTGTCGCCAGTTACTACATCTGTAAATTTAAAAATCGTCTCAGCTTCGGGTGAAGGTGCATGAGACAAATGGGTCTGAGGGGGATTATTATAACCAACACTATGGTGTCCCAGCATTGCTCTTGCGGATTCATCAACTGCTCCGGTATCCCGCTGGTTTGTTGCAGAACCGGGGTTGCAGGTAAAATTGCCGTTGCCAATATTATTCATAACTCGACTGGACCCTTACTCATCAATCATTTTCTGAGATGAACATCGGTAATTACTGAAATTAATTATTAGATGATATTGAGTGATTTGAAAAAATTAAATAAAAACTGATGAGTTAATCAGGATTGATTGTGTGGTTAATGGCTTTCAATCTGATTAATTGTTTCAGGTTGATAAGTTCTTTCAATATTCATTATTGCCAGTAGTGTTTTGATAAAGTTCTTCCTCTTGAACTCATAATCATTAGCATGATGTGTTGTCGCCAGCCAGTCGTTAATTCTATGTTCAAAATCCTTACGGCAAGCATGGCTGGTCAATTTTATTTGCAGCGTTTCAGTCAGCACAGGCAGGCGATGTTCTTGAAGGTGATTGGTCTGGCCGTCAGGTTGTTTGGATTGGGCTTCTTGCAGAGCGATAAACTGCCGTGCTTTATTCAGGCTAAGCAGGCAGCGCATAAACAAACCATAAATACGCTCATCAGGGTTTTGAGGAAGATTAAACAGAATGGTTCGTGGCAGGTATTCCGCTCCTTCTTGCAATTGTTCTGTCAGCAAGTCAAGGTTATTAGCGAGGTATTCCAGCGTATCGTTCAGTAATCGGGTTTCTTCAGCAAACGACAGGCACCATACCGGTTTTTTAACGCCAGGAACGTGGACGGGTAATTGTACGGCCTGTTTATGGGCTGCTCTGGCGTCAATGCTGACCTGAAGTACCATGGCTTTCATCCCCAAATCACCGTCATTAAATTGAATATTGTAGGCGTGTGGCAGTTTAATCGCCTGACACCCCCGGATTGGCCAGATAATGATGTTTTTGGGGATTTCAGAATCACTGTCGGTGTTCAGTGCCAGCAGCCTGTCAAAGAGTGTTCTGGCGGATGCTTCCTGCGTGCAGATAATATCAATATCATTAAATGATGAGCAGAGGTTCTGTAAAAAGCGCGCGTAAGAACCGGTAATCAGCATGGGTGGATGGGTATAAGAGTCATTGATTTCCTGAATAATCTCCAGTGTTTTCAGGGTAAGCGCAGTAAACCGCGAAACCTGCTTTTGCAAAAAGCCAGTGTCACCTGTTGTTAACCGCTGTTTCACGGTTTGACCCACAATGGCACGGTTAGCTGAGTGCTTGTGGCCATCGAACAGTAACTCATTCATTGTACTGGCGTCACAGCAGTATTGTGCGAACCAGCGGCCTAAAGCGTGGCGCAGCCTGCTTGCGGCTGGAAAGCTCTGAAGACACTCCAGGGCCTGATGCTTAGTGATCTTCCGTCCATCAATAGACTGTCCCGTGATATAACAGTATGTCAGGAAGAAGAAATGCAGTCGTGAATTCTGAAATGAGCGCCGCAGCATGGTGATGGATTGCAATACCTGTTCTGCTGATACACTCTGATGATCAATGGGCAGTCCATGCTGCATAGCCATGAACTTCACTATACATTGGAGTCGATGTTGCTCATCGTCTTTGACCATTACCTTGTTTAAGATGTGCCATGCCTCTTGAAGTGTACTCCGGGTTTCGCTGGTTTCATCGAACTGCTGAGTTGTCGTCAGCCTTTGAATCAGATACCTGGCTTGCTTTGCAGAATAATCTCCGGGAGCGTCATTAAACGCTGCCAATACTTCCCGGTTATCCAGATAGTGACCATTCAATTCCCTGGCGCTCAATGTCAGCTGAGTATAAAAAATAGCTCTTTCGAGCAACCAGCCACCACGCTCATAATCCTTAACCACGCCCTCCGGTCTGACCGGCTGGCCATTCAGCAACATACCCCTGAGACAACATTGTTCTTTAAAGCGCGCCAGCTCCAGTGTGGCTTTGGCTGCCTGATAATCGCTAACCACCGCCTCCGGTGTGACCTGCTGGCCATTCAACGGCAGGCCCCTCAGGCAGCATTCCGCTTTGAATCGCCCCAGCGCCAGTGTTGCCCTGGCGGCCTGATAATCGATAACCACGGCCTCCGGTGTGACCTGCTGACCATTTAACGGCAAACCTCTCAGACAACATTCCGCTTTGAAGCGGGCTATCCCCATTTTGCGATCCGGACTATCGAGGAAATGCTTAACCACCGCATCCGGTGTTACGTTCTGACCATCTAATGCCAGGCCCCTCAGGCAACATTGTTCCTTGAAACGCGCTATCCCCAGTTTGCCTTCCGGACTCCCCGGGAAACACTTGACCACCATATCCGCTGTGACCTGTCGGCCATTCAACATCAGACCCCTCAGGCAACATTCCGCTTTGAAACGCGCGGCCCCCAGTTTGCCTTCCAGACTGCCCGGGAAACACCTGACCACCCTATCCGCTGTTACCTGTCGGCCATTCAACATCAGACCCCTCAGGCAACATTCCGCTTTGAAACGTGCGACCCCCAGTTTGTCCTCCTGACTCTCCTGAAAGTCCTTAATCACCGCCTCCAGTGAGATCTGCTGGCCATTCAACACCAGGCCTTTCAGGCAACATTCCGCTTTGAAGCGCGTTATTCCCAGTTTGCCTTCTGGACTGTCCGGGAAATCCTTTACCACCGAATCCGGTATGACCTTCTGGCCTTTTAACAGCAGTCCCCTCAGGCAACATTGTTGTTTAAAGCGAGCCAGCTCCAGTCTTGCCCTGGTGGCCTGAAAATCCTTAACGACTGAATCCGGTGAGACCTGTTGACCATGCAAAATCAGGCCCCTGAGGCAACATTCCGCTTTGAAGCGTGCCAGCTCCAGTGTCGCTTTGGCTGTCTGATAATCTTTCACCACTTCATCCGGTGTGACCTGCTGGTCATTCAACACCAACCCCCTCAGACAACATTCTTCCTTGAAACGCGCCAGCTCCAGTCGTGTCCTGGCTGTCTGATACCCCTTAATCACCGAATCCGGTGTGACCTGCTGGCCATTCAACGGCAGGTACTTCAGGCAACAGTCTTCCTTAAAGCGCATTAGCCCGAGTTGCCCCTCCGGACTATCCGGGAAATCCTTCACCACCTCACCCGGTGTCAGCAGCTGGCCATTCAACGCCAGGTTTCTCAGGCAACACTCTGCTTTGAAAAGCGCCAGCTCAAGTGTTGCTCCGACTGCCTGAAAATCCCTGATTACCGCTTCCGGTGTGACTTGTCGTTCATTCAAAGTAAGCCCTCTCAGGCAACATTCTTCCTTAAAGCGCGCCAGCTCCAGTGTTGCCCTGACTGCCTGATAACCCCTGGTCACTTGCTCCGGAGTGACCGGCTGGCCATGCAATGGCAAAACTCTCAGGCAACATTCCGCTCGGAAGCGGGCTATTGCTACCTGGTACTTATTCTGCCGATCTGGCTTCTGGCTAAACTCTTGAATGACCTGATCCGGGGTAACTTTGCGATCGTTGTGTAAAATGTTCTTCAAGCAGAGCTTTTGCAGGAAGAAGCCGCTTCTTATCGTCGAACTTTCATTTCTATAGGCTTTAAGCACGTCAGCCGTGGTGATTTTATGACTTTGTAACTGTTTATTCTGCCAAAAGCTGTCTTCAATCTGTTTGCTTATATCCGGGATGGAGGCTTTACTTTGAGACGGCTGGTTTGAGACTTTTTTGCCGTTAAAGGTGCTTCTGGAACGGTTGGGCGGCCGACGTGAACCGGCTGTCTGGTCAATCCGGCCAGCAGGCTTTGAGTGGGAGGAGGTCGATGTGGTTGCTTTCAGAATGAAACCCTGAACAGCTGGACTTTAAACATCGTCTTTGACCTCAAAATGATTATTAGGTTCTTGAATTGGTGAAATATCATCCTGACTGGTTCACTGATAATTCTGACTATACTTTCATGCTCAAATATAACCTTGAGATGAGGTGTTTATGTCCACTGAGCATCAGGCCGTAGTGGTCAAGTTGAACCAGATTCTGGAGCATGAGCTGGCAGGGGTTGTACGATACAGTCACTACAGCTTTATGGTGTTTGGCTATAGCAGGATTCCCATTGTTGGATGGTTTCGTTCAGCAGCAACAGAAACGCTGAATCATGCCTATGAAGCGGGAGAAATGATCACTTATCTCGGTGAGCACCCATCCCTTGGCATCGGTGGGCTTTTGGAAACCTCAAAACATGATATTCACGACATCCTGATGGAGTCTCTGGATTTTGAGAAGCAGGGCGTAAAGTACTATTACGATCTATTGGAACTTGCCGAGAAAGATAAACTGGTGGTGGTTGAAGAGTATGCCCGCCGTTTGATTGCAGATGAAGAAACTCATATAGGCGACATAGATAAAATGCTGAGGAAACCAGGCGATATCGCCAGCGTAGTTTAGGTTGTTTTGGAACCGGCTTCTCTTTCATTAATCGCAGCCAGGGCTTGAGCAGACTGGCTGCGGGTTCTTCAATGCACAAGATGACTCCTGGCAAACCCTGCGATGGCTATGTACCAGCATGATAGCGTTTTGCCTTGCACAGTAACTGCCCACATAGCCAGAAATATACGATGCCACGACTTAGCTGATATCAATGGCAAATTGTTTTAAAACAGTCAGTTCAATCACCTTCAGTGTATTGATATGGGTCGCCCGGATATAAACAGGAGGTGCTACATTGTTTTCCAATGCTTCTTGCCATCGTGCTGCACACAGGCACCATCGGTCACCGGCCCTGAGCCCGGGAAAGTCCCATTCCTCCCGGGGGGTGATCAGGTCATTGCCCTTAGACAGCGAGTATTGCAGAAATTCATCAGTCATGTGAGCACACACCGTATGCCCCCCTTTGTCATCGGGGTGGGTATGGCAGAAACCGTCACGAAAAAAGCCGGTGACAGGGTCCTTACAGCAGGTTTCCAGTATAAGTCCAAGCACATTTTGTTGTTCGAAGAATGACTCGGCCATTTATTTAACTCCCATATTTTGTTTATCCGACATTATAGGATAAGAGATCAGTTCTACTTTCTTTGCATTGATACCTGAAAAGTGAAGTTATTGAGTCAACATCAATGATCTCTGTCAGGATATTCTCAGAATTTTGAACCTTTCGGTACGAAGCACTGTCGAATTACCTGCATATTTTATATATGAAAAATGGTTGTTTTTCAGTCATGAGTATTGTTCTGGCAGATTCAGGTGTAAGGCTATCCTATAGCGATGCATTCTGGTTTCGGTATGAAGGGTACCGGGAAGACACCTGTGTCGTATATTCTGCCATAAGAGCCTTTACTGACACTGTTGCCAGAAATGTAGAAGTAGCCAGAGATAACTTTGTTCAACATCTGGATGTCCATCTCGGAGAGCGTATTGCAAAGCGCATAAGTGAATGGCAGGTCTCCATTCCATTAGCGATTCCGGTAAGTCAGGAAATGTTTGATTTTACTGCAGGACCTCACCTGGAAAACTCTCCCAGGGCAGAAGAGTTGTCACAATATTTGAATTCACTTTTAAATGAAATGACCTGTAAAGGTATTACACCAGAGCAATCATTAACTAAAATAAGCAAATTGTATGACCTGGCTCAGGTATTTGCTGATGAAGCTGGTTGCCTGCCTGAAAGTTGGTATCGTTATGGCCCGCAACCCGCTGCAGGATTACCCAGGTTATCCTCTCCCGGGTACCCTCGCAGTGATCCTCGCCATAATCCGGAAGAAGACTTCTGTCTGAGAGAGCAACGACTTGATTATGCTGAAATACTGCATCAACAAATTGTTAATTCAGTGAAAATTATTTTTAAGCGCATGAGCGATTTGTCATCACCATTTAATCAAACAAACACTGATCGCACAGGAGAAGATGAAATCAGGTGTGTGATGAATTTTAGAGAATATTGGTTAGGTAATAAAAAACTGTGTGAACAATTAATGAAAAGTCGGCGTCAGGATATTAGAGCGGGAATAGAGTCTCTGGATTTTAACAAGCGAATGTTTTCCATGGTCTAGGAG